>JAYTUF010000294.1:0-8378 GCA_043744755.1 Anatilimnocola sp. | reverse complement strand
GCGGCGCCAGGACGAGCAAGTGTTGTGTCGGATTGTCTTGCGTAAGCAATCCCACTGCCGAACCAGCATGAGGCGGCACCACCAGCGCTTGCTTCGTCTCAGCCACGCGAATCAGCAACCCACGATGAGCAGGCAACTCTTGCTTGGCGGCAAACCCGGTTGCAGGCAAGTTCGCGTGAAAGGCGAGTTGCAACGAGCCATCGGCCTGCTTCAGCCAAATCGCGCCGCCGACCGCTGCCATGGCCGCCAGCACGCGGGAGAGGAACCCTTCGTAAAACTCCGCCGGCGCAACATCGCTGGCCGCGAGCTGGGCCACTTCCCCCACCAACTGCCGGATTTCGTTGCGCGTATCCTGCAACAGCGTGGGATCGACCACTTCCGCGGTATTGGACTGCACCGCATTGGTCTGCGCTGGCGGAAGCGACGATGCTGTTCGAGGTGCCTGCGACATGATGCTGGCAATGGCTCACGAAGAGAGGAACGGCCAGGCGAGAGTCGGCCTGATCTGTCTTCGGCTAAGGTAGAGTCGGCACTGTCGGTACGCGTGCTACCAGCGTTACAGATTGCCAGTCGCGAGGCATTTGCGTGGTTGGTAGCAATGCCTGCTACACTATCATCGGCCTCCGCGAAGTTGCTGGAGGTACACTTTCAAGCGGGGAGTTTATTCGTCATGAGCGCAGAAGCAAAGCTAGTCGAGTTGCACTTGGAACTACCGCCGGCACCGAAGGCGATGGGCGTCTACAAGCCGATTGTGGTGGTCGGGAATATTGCGTATGTCTCGGGGCATGGGCCGCTGAAGAGCGATGGTTCGCTGTATGTCGGGCGGGTTGGCTCGGAAGTCGATCAACAGGCGGGGTTCACCGCCGCGCGGCAAACGGGGCTGGCGATTCTGGCCACGCTCAAGACCAATCTGGGCAGCCTCGATCGCGTGAAGCGAGTGATCAAGACGCTGGGGATGGTCAACTGCACCGCGGACTTCGATAAGCATCCCGCGGTCATCAATGGCTGCAGCGAACTGTGGCGGGACGTGTGGGGCGCCGATCAGGGCGTTGGCGCCCGCAGCGCCGTGGGCATGGGTTCGCTGCCGGGGAATATCACGGTCGAGATCGAAGCGATTTTTGAATTGGTTTGATTGCCGGTGAGAATCGGGAGTCTGGGATGCAACGGGAAGATGGGACTTTCGGATTGGTGTTGGCAGCGATCGCCCCGTTTTTCTTTGCTGGAGTCCTACTGATCCTTCGTATCCAGGCCGGCGTGACCTGGAAATTGAAGTTCGATCCTGGGCCCCCACTGCGCACGTCAATGCGGGGCTGTGGCAGCATTAACGGAGTTCATGTCTCTTATCTCGACCTGCAGGTAGTTGAGCATCCCAAGGGCTGGTTAATCTGCATGTTGCCGACCTATTTCTTTGGCGTCCTTTAGCTGCCTAAAGACAAAACGCGGATGAGCGCAATCGAACCAGCGACCCTGTTTTCTCCGCGCCGGTGCTTGCTGGAATGTGGATCCGATGAAGTGGTTCTGCTTGGCGCGCTGGCCGATTTCGTAACCAGCCCGACCGAGAGTACGATAGACAAATCATGACGGGACGGGATTTCGTTTTACTTAAAGACCCCACCGAGCTTGTCTCGGTGGTGAAGTGATTTTGCACTTGATCGCGAATGCAATGAAACCCTGCCACTATCGACCTCGTGTCGGTGGAGCAAGTGATTGAGTGGCGGAATCATTCGTTCCACCGGCACCAGGCCGGCGGGGACGAGAAGCGTTAAGTTCGTCGCTAGTGCAAAATCAAGGCTCCACCGAGACAAGCTCGGTGGTGGCCGAAACTGGATACACTTCTCACCAATGACCCTTCGCCAAACCTGCGTCTTCCTCCTCGGCAGCTTGTTGCCCAGTTTGATTCTTGCGCTGCTGGCGACGGGCTTGATGCGATGGTTGAGTCCGCAATGGGGTCTGATCGATCAGCCCAATCAGCGGAAGGTCCACACCAGGCCGATCCCACTCGGCGGCGGCGTGGGAATCTGGCTGGGCGTCGTCGGCACGTTCGCGATGGGGCAACTGACGATCCTGCTCATTCAATTCAATCCGGATTGGCAAAGCGCGGTGCCGGAGTTCGCACGGCCGCATCTCGCGGGGATTATTGCGCAAAGCGGGAAGCTCTGGATCTTGCTGGGGGCGGGAACCGTGCTGATGCTGCTGGGCCTGGCCGATGATCGCTGGGGTCTGTCTTGGCAGTTGCGGATGGCGACGCAGTTCGGCGTCGCGGCGGCCTGCGTCTATTTCATTCCCAATCTGCGGCTGACGGCCTTCATCGAGCAGCCTTGGTTCACGGGGACGCTCTCCGTGCTGTGGATTGTGGCCCTCATCAACTCGTTCAACATGCTCGATAATATGGACGGGCTGTCAGCCGGCATTGCGACGATTGCCGCCGGTTTTTTGGCGGCAGTGATGTTGATTGCGCCTGATCCCGAAACCCGCGGGCCGCAATTGTTTGTCGCGGGATTCTTGTTGGTTCTGGCAGGATCGCTGGTCGGGTTCTTATGGCACAATCGCCCGCCGGCGAAGATTTTCATGGGAGATGCGGGGAGCTACTTTGTGGGATTTAATATCGCAGTGGCGACGCTTCTCGCGAGTTACACGGGCTATCAAAGCGAGACCAGACACGCCATTCTGGCGCCGCTGCTGGTGATGGCGGTTCCCTTGTATGACCTGGTGACGGTCCTCGCGATTCGGGTGAAAAATGGCCGGAGCATTTTTGCGGCCGACAAGAACCATTTTTCGCATCGACTCGTAGAGCTAGGGTTAACCAAGCCACAAGCGGTGCTGACGGTGTATCTCACCACCGCGACTTGCGGTCTGGCGGCCTTGTTGCTGCATCGCGTGGATCTGCTCGGGGCGGTAATCTTAATGTTGATCGTGGGCTGCATCCTGTCGCTGATTGCCATTTTGGAAACGACCGCCCGGCGAAAGATCAACCAGCCATGAAACGCCGCCGCGGTATTACCGATGCTGCCCCTGCCGAAGAATCGCAGGCCGGCGGTAAGTCGCTCGAAGCGATCTTTGCCGCCTATGTTCGCCCGGCGATCTTGACGCTGGCGACCGCGCTGCTCGTTTCGACGCCGCTGATCCCCAGCGAGTCGATCATTTCCGATGGTTCCGGCGCGAGTTGGCATCTGATGTGGCTGGCGCTCGCCTTTGCGTCGCTCGTCGGTTCTGCGCTCATCACTGCCAGTTCACACCGCTGGACATGGGCCGATTTGTGCGTGGGGCTGCTCGTCGGCTGGCATTTGCTGAGCGCCTATCTGTGCGACGGCAACCAGCGACATGCTTGGAACGCGGCCTGGCAATGGGGCGCTTATGGCGCGCTCGCCATCGTGCTGCGGCAGCAATTGACGACAGCCAAGGAGACGCGGGCGATTGTCGCCGTAATGATTGCGCTGTCCTTGGCGGTTTCGCTCCATGCCTTTTATCAATATGGCTATAGCCAGCCGCTGGTCCGGGCTCAGTACAAGAAAAATCCAGAAGCCATCTTGCAACAGATGCAGCAGATGGGGATCGACACCGCGCCCGGCTCGCCGGGTCGCTCGCTCGCTGAAAATCGAATCAACAGCCGTGAGCCAATGGCGGAGTTCGCGCTGACGAACTCGCTGGCGGGATTCTTGCTGCCCTGGATGTTAATTGGACTGGCTGTGGCTTTTTGGTCCGTGCAGCAATCTCCGAATTGGAAGACAGTTGCCGCCTGCCTTGTGATCGCCGTCATCTTGGCCGGCGTGCTGGTGCTGACGAAAAGCCGCACGGCATGGCTGGCTGCGGCCGGCGGTTGTGCTTTGATTCTGCTGTATGGCAGGCGTAGCGGTTGGCAACTCGATTGGCGCTGGCCGGCAGGGATTGCGGCGGCGGTGATGGTGATCGGGCTGATTGCGGTGGCCGCGAAAGGTCTGGATGCGGAGGTGCTCAGCGAATCACCCAAATCGGTCTTGTATCGCTTGGAGTATTGGCGTGCGACGGCCGCGCTCATTGCCGATGAACCGCTGTTCGGCGTGGGGCCGGGGAATTTTCAAGAGCGGTATGCGAACCATAAATTGCCGCAAGCCAGCGAAACGGTTGCGGACCCGCATAACTTTTTACTGGAGGTTTGGAGCACTGCCGGCACGCCCGCGTTGCTCGCCTTGCTCGCTCTGATGTTTGCGACGGCCTGGCAATTGAGCCGACGTGGCGCTAGCGATCCAACTTCCAAGCTTACCGAAGATGGCCCCGCAACCGGCGAGATGCAGATTAGTCATTTTGCGATCTACGCCGGCGCGGTGGTCGGCCTGCTGCTCGCAGGCATCTTGGGTTTCATCGCGTTCCTCCCATTGGAAACAACCCGCGATGCCACGCTCGATGCCAGCCGCGATAGTTCACTCGGCGTGCCCATTGTTTGGCTAACCGGTTTTGTTTCGTTTCTATTCTGCTTCGTGGCTTTGAAGGATTGGGTCGAGCGCGGCGAGTTGCCCCGCTCGGCCGTGATCATCGCCTTGATCGCCCTGCTAGTGAATCTGCTCGCGGCCGGTGCGGCGATCTTCCCCGGGGTAGTCAACGCGGCTTGGCTATTGTGGGCGATTGCCCTGCGGCGAGATGTAGCCGTCGCAACCTCATCCGCAACAACTTCGCCCGAAGTCCGCTGGCTGCCGGCCATTCATCTCGCCGCGGCAGCACTGGCCGTCGCCGCCATGTTCGGCTGTTACTACACCGAGTATCAGCCCGTGTTCAACGGTCGCATGTTGCTGATGGAAGCGGGCGCGGCGCGCCAGAGTGGCCATTATTCGCAGGCAGAATCGCTGCTGGACCAAGCCATCGCTGCCGATCCTTGGTCGCCCGATCCGTGGCGGTCCTTGGCCGAGTTGCGACTAGGAGCGTGGCTCGCGCGGCCTCTGCAAAAACACTGGGGGCCGTTTACCGATGCCCTCGAAAAATTTAAGCAGAAGACGCCGCACCATTACACCCAGCATCAACAGCGGGGCGATTGGCTCCTGCTCGCGTCGCGTCGGATCAAGAGCGGGGAACATTTGCAGTCAGCCGCGGAAGCCTACGAAGCGGCCATACGCTGCTATCCGAACTCGGCATTCTTGCATGCTCAACTGGCGAGTGCGTATGCCGAGCAAGAGCGAACCGCCGATGCTCGCCGCGAGGCCGATGAAGCCGCCCGGCTCGATGCCCTTTGCCCTCATCAAGAACAGAAGTTAGAAAAGAGATTGTTACACGACCCGCATTGGCCCCCGCGGGCCAAGTTGCCGGCAGGAATCACCGAAACGCCCAAGTCCGCCGCCGAAGTGGTCGCGAAACTGCGCGGCCTGGAGCGGTCGCAGCAAGATCCGGTACTGTTAGATCCCGCTCTCCTCGGTCCGATCAGGCGGAGTTCCCAGCCATGAAAAGTCTCGCCCTTGTCGCCGTTTGTTTGGTCGTGGGCATCGGCCTCGGCCTGGCCGCTACCCGGCAGGAATTTTCCGGCGAACAATTGCCGACGGAAACCTATCGCAGCGTCACGCCGGTGAAGTCGGCAGCGCCGTCGCAGGAGCGCAAGCTGGTGATTGTCGGCGGCAGCGCCTTCAATTTCGGTGAGATGGATCGGCACGCCACGGGCGAGCATACGTTCCTGTTTCGCAACGATGGCCTCACGCCCATCGGCCTCAAGCAAGGACAGACGACGTGCAAATGCACGATGAGCGAAATGAAAGACGGCGAGCTCAACCCGGGCCAATCAATGCCCATCAAACTGAGCTGGACTGCCAAAACAGGCGAGCAAGACTTTTCGCAATCGGCGGAAATTCTCACCAGCAACTACCCGCAGCAGCCGGTCGTGCGGCTGCATGTCTATGGCAAGATCATTGATGCCTTGCGGGCCGACCGGGCCAGCCTGTCGCTGGGCAGCTTATCCGCCAGCGAGAACGCCATCGGACGGTTCAAGGTCTATGCTTTCCGCGGCGAGGAACCGCTGGCGATAGTGAAGCATGAGTTTACGCTCGCGGATAAAGCAGCTTTCTTTGAGGCGGAGTTTCGGCCGCTTACCGCCGATGAATTGAAGGCGGAAAAGGGTGTGAAATCAGGCGTAGAGGTCACGATTCGCCTCAAATCAGGCTTGCCCTTAGGAACCACATCGCAGACCATCCGGCTGACGACCAACCTGTCTGAAACCAGCCCGCTCGATGTTGCCATCGAAGCGCGGATTGTGGGAGACATCATGCTCGTTGGCCCGAATACAGTCAGCGAGAAGAACATGATTGCCCTCGGTTCCACGCGGTCGTCGCAAGGCAAGACGGGCAAGTATCATGTGCTGGTGAAGGGTCCGCATCGCAGCGAAACCACGCTGAAGATCGCCAGCATCACGCCGACGGATGGCTTTCAGGCCGTGCTGGGCGAGCCGCTGACCGATAATCCACTGGTCACGCGTTATCCGCTGACGATCACGATTCCTGTCGGTGCCCGGCCTGTTTCTAACTCAGGTCCCACGGAGGACTCGGCCGGCGTGCTGCGGATTGAGACGACGCATCCGCAGATCAAGGAGTTTGTGGTATTGGTGCGTTATACGGTGACGGAGTAGTCGCGGCAGATTCTCGAATTTCGAACCTGGCAAGGAAGTAGGTCGTCATGCAATTGGGTGGTCGCAGCTTTCAGCGAGTCTTCACGGTCATCGTGTTCACCGTGCTTGGTAGTCTGGTTTGGATCGGCTGTAAAGAATCGCCGCCGCCCTCTGCGCCTATTCCCATGCCGCCCTTGCCGAAGGCGGAGGTTCTCGCCACGAAGTCAGGAACGGAAGTTGCCGCCGCGCCCAAGACCGAAGTCATTCCCAAGCAGCCGTTGTTCGAGGGTTGGCCGGAACCGAAGCTGGTGCTCTTCATCACCGGGCAGCAGCAGGGCTATATCGAACCGTGCGGCTGCACGGGCTTGGAGCATCAAAAGGGAGGACTCGCGCGGCGGCAAGCACTGCTGACGGAACTGCGCGAGAAGCGGGGCTGGAATGTGGTCCCCGTCGATGTCGGCAGCCAGAGCAAGCGCTTTGGCAAGCAGCCCGAAATCAAGTTTCAACGGACGGCCGAAGCGCTGCGGGCAATGGATTATCAGGCAGTAACACTGGGAGCTGATGATCTGCGACTGACGGCGGGGGAACTGACGGCGGCGACGAATCCCGATGACAAGCCGAGCATTTTTGTGAGCGCCAACGTCGCGGTCCTCGCCCGCGATCTGCAACCGACGTTCAAGATCGTCGAAGCCGGCGGCAAGAAGATTGGCATCACCGGCGTGCTCGGCGATTCGTTCGAGCAGAAGCTGGCCGGCGATGAACTGGTGCATGAACCGGTCGCCGCGGCACTGCAAAAGGTGAGCGAAGTATTGAAGGCACTGAAGTGCGACTTCTATGTGCTCCTCTGTCATGCCACGCTGGAAGAGACGCGTAAAATCGCGGCTGCCGCGCCGCTGTTCGATCTGGTCATCACCGCTGGCGGCGTCGGCGAACCGACGCTGGAGCTCGAAAAGATCCCCGGCAGCAAAGCGAGACTGGCCCAGGTGGGGACCAAGGGAATGTACGCCGGCGTGATTGGTCTGTTCGAGGGCGATGAGAAGAACCCCCTCCGTTACGAACGCGTGCCGCTCGATAGCCGCTGGGAAGACTCGCCCGCGATGTTGCAACTGCTGGCCGATTATCAAAAGCAACTGGAGCAAACGGGCCTCGATGAACTTGGTTTGCGGCCGCAGCGTCATCCCTCGGGCCTGCAATTCGTCGGCAGCCAGAAGTGCGGCGAGTGTCACACCAAGGCGTATGCGATTTGGGAAAAAACACCGCACGCGCACGCAACCGATTCGCTCGTCAAGCCGCCGGAACGCGGCAATATTCCACGGCACTTCGATCCCGAATGCCTCAGTTGCCACGTCACGGGCTGGGAACCGCAGAAATTCTTTCCGTTCGCTTCGGGTTATCTGTCTTTGAAAGACACTCCCTTGCTGCAGCACAACGGCTGCGAGAATTGCCACGGCCCTGGTTCGGCTCACGTCGCCGCCGAGAGTGGCGGGGAACAACTAATGAAGGACGAAGTGCAAAAACGACGCGACGCGATGAAGCTGCCCCTGGCTGGCGGCGTGGCCGAACGAAAGTGCATGGACTGCCACGACCTCGACAACAGCCCCGATTTTCATGTGAAGGGGGCGTTTGAAAAGTATTGGAAACAGGTGGAGCACAAGGGGAAGGATTAGCGCTCGTCCCTTCTGAAAACGTCCCTTCTGAAAACGTCCCTTCTGAATACTGATATGGCCCGCAAATCAGCTCCGAAACCGAGCAAATCTCCGCCCAGCAATGAGGCGAAAGCCCCTTCGCGCGGCCAGCGACTCACGCCACCGCCAAACCGGCC
>JAYTUF010000293.1:0-8420 GCA_043744755.1 Anatilimnocola sp. | reverse complement strand
CGATACCAAGGCCGCAGGGGGATCTGCAGAGCAGCCGCCGTATCTGAACGCGGCCACCGTCGTGGAAACCTCGCTCACGCCGCTGGAGTTGCTGGGCGAGTTGCAGCGGATCGAAAACGAGCTGGGTCGCGAGCGAACACAGCGCTGGGGCCCGCGAACGATTGATCTCGATTTACTGCTGTACGACCGGCTCGAACTCAACACGCTCGAACTAACGCTGCCCCATCCGCGCATGTCCTTCCGGCGCTTCGTGCTGGAACCCGCGGCGGAGATCGCGGGGGAGATGGTTTATCCGATCAATGGTTGGACGATCACTCGTTTGCTAACTCTATCGCGGACTGTCAATGAAGGGATGTATGTGGCCTTGGCCCCTCTTCACTCGGCGTTTTTCAAACGATCGCCGGCGACCACACTTCTTAAACAACTCGCCAATCATCCTGATGTTCAGCCGCTGTTTCGCGAGCATGCGCCTAGGCGAATATTGGGTCGATCCGAAGAACTTGCCGCTCGTCGCCGCATCGCAGCTCAGAAACCGATGGCTAGTTTCCCGATCAAGCGCGGAGCGAGTTGGGTTATTTCCAATGGGTGGATAGGTCAGGATTGTGCGGAATTGTTTTGGCCGCTTCCGAGGGCCAAGCTGCTCATCGCGGAGAGTTTCGAGGCATTTGCCGGCATCAAGCTGGTCGTCGTTTGGGATTCAGAGCTTAGTCCGAACTTGGAACTGCTCGATTTCGTTCGGCGGCTGCCGCAATGTGGGCCCGTGTTGTGGATTCCCGGCATTCCGCTTGAGCAAGCGGAGCAAGAGGTCGTCGCGGCGCTGGCCGCGATGGCCTAAAATGGCGACGTGGCATGTGGGGATGAAAGGCGGAATACTTGGAAGTGGCTAGTGATCAGCCGCGGGTGATTGACACATTAGCAGCGATGCGCGCCGAAGTTCGTCGGTCGCAGCAAGCGGGTGAGCGCGTAGGCGTCGTTCCTACGATGGGCGCTTTGCACGAGGGCCATCTGAGCCTTGTGTACTTAGCCAAGAAAAGTTGCGACCGCGTGGTGACGACGATTTTCGTGAACCCCACGCAGTTCGCGCCGCACGAAGACTATTCCCGTTATCCGCGAACCTTGGCTGAAGATCTTCGCCTGCTGCAATCGGCCGGATGCGATTATGTGTTTGTCCCGAGCCAGGACGAAATGTATCCGCCCGGCTTTTCCACTTTCGTCGAACCACCTGCCGTGGCGCAGCTCTGGGAAGGTGAATGCCGGCCGGGACATTTTCGCGGCGTGACGACCGTGGTGCTGAAGCTGCTGAACATGGTGCCAGCCGACGTCGCCTGCTTTGGTCAAAAGGACTATCAACAGGCCACAGTCATCAAGCAGATGGCTCGCGATTTGAATCTGGCAACGCAAATCGAAATCGGTCCGATCATTCGCGATCCCGATGGGCTGGCGATGAGTTCGCGCAATCGCTATCTCTCGCCCAGCGAACGCCAGCGAGCGCTTTCACTGTCGCACTCTCTGCAGCAAGCACGCGTGACGATTAAAACGGGAGAAACGCGAGCCATTGTCATTGCCGCTCTGATTCGCGAAATGCTGCAGACGCAAGTGGACGCCATCGATTACATTGCGATTGCTGATGGCGAAACGCTGGAGCCTGTGGAGTCGATTGCGACGAACACGGTGATCCTGCTCGCGGCGCGAGTCGGCAACACTCGGCTGATCGACAACTGGGTGGTCTCACCACCCCTCATTTCAAAGCTGTAAGAAAGCGAGATCGAGGCGCGTGCGTTCGACCCTGTTCTACATTCCGCAATACATCGCCGGCGATCCTTTCAACTTGCCGGTGTTTGGCTTCGGCTGGCTGCTCATCTTCTGGCTGGTGTTGGCTGGCGGTTTGATCTATGTTTGGTCGCGCGTCACGACCGCCAGGCTCGATCTGTATGGCCTGTTGCCGTACATCGGCCTCGTGGCGTTGGGCATTTGGTGGGTGTTGCCGAACTTGCTCATCGAGTATGGCAACCCGGTGCAGCTCGGGTTGCCGATTCGCACCTATGGCCTGTTCATGGTCGCAGCGGTCCTCACCGGCGTGTTGCTGGCCGCCTATCGAGCCCGACGGATGGGGATCGACCCGGAAGTGATCTATAGCCTCGCGATGTTGATGACCATTTCCGGCATCGTCGGCGCGCGGGCTTTCTTTGTCATTCAATACTGGCCTGAGTTCATTGTCGCCGGCGATATCGTGGCGACGCTCAAAAAGATCATCAACGTGCCGCAAGGCGGTTTGGTGGTGTATGGCGCCGTGCTGGGTTCATTTCCCGTCGGCGTGTGGTATTTGTGGACTCGCAAGCTGCCGCCGCTGGTGATTGCCGATATTGCCGCACCCGTCATGTTGTTGGGGCTCGCGCTCGGCCGACTGGGCTGCTTCATGAATGGCTGCTGTTTCGGCGGCTTCTGCTCATCGGCACCGCCGGCAGTCACGTTTCCGCAAGGCAGCCCGCCCTATCAACATCAGGAGCTGATGGGCTGGCGGAGCGGTGTGTGGCTCAAGCAGGAAGCGTCGCCAGACAAAGTTCCGATCGGGCTGCCCGCGCCGCCGCGGATCATCATCGGGTACGTTGGGCCGGGGAGTGCGCCGGAAAAAGCGGGAGTCAAGGTTGGCGACGAAGTGCGGAGCATTAGCGGCAAGTTAGTTGCATCGCTGAAGGACGCACAGGAGCAACTAAGGAAGAGTGGCGGCGCGATTCATCTGGAGTTTGCCAGTGGCGAGACGAAGGAATGGCTGATGCTGCCGCCGCCTGCCAGGAGTGCGCCGGTGCATCCCGCGCAGTTGTATGCGGCCCTGGACGCGGGGCTGCTCGCGCTATTACTGTGGATGGTCTATCCATTTCGCCGCCGCGATGGCGAAGTGACAGCGATCATGTTCACGCTCCATCCGCCAGCGCGGTTCTTGCTTGAGATCGTGCGGGTCGATGAAGGGGGCCAGTTCGGCACGGGGCTGACGATTTCACAGTGGGTGAGCATCGGCTTGTTCTTGATCGGCCTGGCCATGTGGTGGTATGTCGAAAGCCAACCGCGGGGCAGCCTGGTTCCGGCCAAGGGGTTCGCGCACGCTTGAAAATGAACTACTCATGCCTCAGTTCGTCATCCTCCGCCACACGTTGCCCGCCGGTGCCGCGCGGGCAAGTCACTTCGATTTAATGCTGGAACACGAAGGGAGGCTGCTCACCTGGGCGATCGCAGAATTGCCATCGGCAACAGCCCAACCGGCGGACGAACTCGCCCCTCATCGCCTCGATTATCTTAGCTACGAGGGTCCCATCTCCAACAACCGCGGCGAAGTCAAACGCGTTGTGGAGGGGGAATTTGACTGGCTGCTCCAGCAAGCGGATGAACTGGCCGTGCAACTACACAGCCTGCAACTTTCCGGTCGGTTGACGCTGCGGCGCGAGCTGGTGCCGCGGTGGCTGATGTGGCTGATCTAAGACTTGTTACAGTAATCAACTGGCGATCAAGAAACGCCGCAGGCGGCGATCGGGGATGATCGCCGCCTGTCGCGGGTTGGGGAAATGTGGGGTTCGTTTCCCGTGATCCGAAACCATCGCTGCGGACCCTGGGGGCAGGGTCGCGCCTCGCAGCCTGGTTTGCTCTGAAACTAAGTCCGATTAATAGATGACGCCCAAGCTGAAGGCGAGGCCCGACAGGGTGATCGATTCTTCGCTGTCGGACGCGTCGTCATATTGCTGAGCTTCCCAGCCAATGCGGCCGAAAGCGAGAGCACCACTGCTCAACGCGTAGGTCTTCTGGATACCGAGTTGCAGTTCGAGCGTACTGAGGGTTGCGTCCGGGTTGCCTGAAGCCGGGTTCGGTCCACCATCGACGAGGATTGAATACCGGGCAATCGCATACAACTGCGTATTGCAATTGATGGTGCGATAGAGTTCGGCAGTTGCCACCGGTCCGAGGCCGCTGAAAGCGTCCCCTTGCGAGCTCGTCAAATCGAGGAAGCGAATACCGCCACCCACGATCATGGTCCAATTGCAGCCAAGCTGAATGCTATCGATGACTTCGACATCGAACGAGTCAATACTGACCGCGTTGCCGCCGGTGGCCTGCGAGTAATCGAAGTACCGAGCCCGCAAGCCGAGCCCATCCGGGCGCTGCCAGGCAGCCCACAACCGGAAGCCGGGTTGGAAGTTCATCGTACCGAAATCACCATCCGATTGGTAAGCCTTGAGAAGCAGGAGTTCTGCTCCCACGGTCCAGGTGTTGCAACCGCAATTGCTACCGCCCGGGGCGAAATAGTCGATTGCCGTTCCGCACCAGCTGCTCCCATCCCCGCAGCAAGCAGTGTCAACCGCATTGCAAGCACCAGTCGCACACGATACCGGCTCGTCGTGAGACACCGGCATTACCATTCCGCCATCGTTACCGCGGACCAGATAGTTCTCCACCGGAGATTGGGGGCGACCTTGCGGGTCCAAGCCGAACGCCGTCGATCCGGCGCCAACAATGACGCCCACTACGAGCAAACGGCGCACAGCGCGCAACCAAGAAAACGTCATGTGATTTTCCTCCATGAAAGACAAGCGTGCAGCTTGCGCTTCCCGCCTAGATGAGTGGCCGGGGAGGCCACATAAGATACGTGGATCGGATGCGCGTCCTGGCACCCACAGCTAAGGTTCGGCTCAGATCGGCTGCTTGCCGCAACGCAACTCGGCAAGGTGATTCAACCCGTAAATCACAAATACTCACCGCTGCCGCTACAGCTTAACATTGCCCTTCATTCCTTCGACAGTGCCGGGGGCTGTTCGGAGGGAATTGTTTCATGTGCGGTTCCCGTCGCAACGACTTTGCCGGGTTGCAGTTGCAGCGAGCGAATCACAATCGCCCGCTTATCGCCCGGCTCGGCGAGAGGCAAAGTGACAATGGCTAGCGGATTCCCTGCCACTTCCTGCCAGCGGATGAAAATTCCCCGGCGTGAGGCGGCGGTGGTGATTTGCTCCAGGTACTTGCCCAGCGGGATCGGCAAATTGCCCGCAGCCACCTGATGCACGCGGACGGCGATGACATTTGGCTCGTCAGTGAGAAATGCCGAGAGTTCTATCGAGACCACCGCCTCAATGCCGCTGGTTCGGTACTTGCCCGCAGCCAGCAGTCGATCCTGCTCAAGGGCGACGCGCGGGTCGCGAACTTCGGGCGGCAATAGACCGGGGAATTTTTCAGGCAGGACCGTTGCCAGCCAGCCATTCATTTCGTCAGCCGTTAGTTCGAGTCGCCAATCCCCTTCCCGACGGATCTGGTTTTGCAATTCAATGGCCTCCTGCTCAAACTGCTCACCGGCCTGCAGTTGGTCGCTCGGCGGCGTGGTAATTGCCCGCTGATAAAATTCGGGAACCTGATGTACCTGGTGAGTGAAGTAACCACCGGCCGCGGCGAGCAGCGCCACAGCAATCGCCAGCATTAAGAGGAAGCGAAACCGCGCACGGCTCATGTCTCACCGTTGCAAGTTGGGTGAGGGGATCCCGGCGGTTCTCCAGGCTTCAACATCGGCCAGCACCTGGCGCGCAGCCACGGCTGGATCGCTGGCCAGGGCTTCAAAGGGCCGGACCTGCGGCAGGCGCGGCGAGACCTGCATCTGCACCGAGAAGCGATAGCGCTGGCCGGCATCGAGTTCTTCCAGCACCACATATTGAGCCCCCAGTTGCTCCAACTTCTGCCGCACCTGCTGCACATCCGCCAGCGGTTCCAGCAGAGCATTCCCGCCAAATCCAGGCGGCGAACGCGCGGGCAACCGGCTGGCAAAACTGGGCGGCACGCTCAGCAACGGCGGCGCAGAAACAACCGCATCCAGCCCGCCAGACTGAGGAGGACGTGCCGGTTCTTGCTGAATCAGCGATTCATCGAACCGCGCGGGTGAGACGCCATCGATCTGCACTGGCTCCTGCGTTCGTTGGGGACCGGTGCTGACGATCAAATCCGGCACGCTCTTCTTGGCCACGCCGTAAATGCCGACATCAAACTGCTTCGAAACCCAGGGAATCGCCAGCACGGGCAATCCAAACAAAAAAGCGACCAGCACAATTGACCGCACGCTTGGCGAGGGAACCCATTGCATGTTGCCAGCCATCCTTTGCCCGAAATGAAGCGGCAGTCCATTGCCACGGGGGATTTTACCTGCCCTTAACAAAACTACCTAGAGGAACTTGGGGCCTGCTATCACTGCCTCGCTGCCACGCATTGCCGCGTCTATGGCAAATTGGCCGCCCGACCGTCGGACTTGCCGCCCAGTGACTGGTAGTTATCGTGGTCGATATTTTGCGTGAAAAATCGCACGGCGCCGTCCCCCAGCAAGAAATTCGCGCCGCCGGGATGCAACGATTTGAAGCCTAGTTCCGTGGACCAGTTGCAAGGCCGATTGCAACCGTTGGCGGCCGTGTCGCTGCAAGTATCGAAATTGATGGGAATCAGCGTGGATGTCAAACCATTGGCGTTGTTCGATTGCAACCAGCCGCCGCGCACATGCGCCGAGCAATCCCGCCGCACCTCGCCGAAGAAAATTGTCTGCGACAGGCCGTCGGTCACTTCGCTCAGTCGAATCGCGGTGGACATGCGGATGAAAGGCCCGGCAAAATCGACGGCATTCGCATAGGGGCCAATCGCGTAGGTATTCCAACTGCTCCAACTGCTGCACGAACAACCGCCGTTGTCGATATGTGCCGTCGGACCGCTACTCGCAGTGTAATTGTGTACGGCCCGGCCATTATACAAGCCTGTGTTCTTATCACTCGGGCAGACATAGGTCTTGATGATGGTGGCCGCGAGCAAGCCTCCGCCCGGCAGCGTCTGATTCTCCGGGGCCGTGCTGAAATCGAACTTATCGTACAACGGCCGTTGCTCGATGAACGGGAGAATGTGCAGCAAAATGGGACCGCGATTGGTCACGGCGCCCGATGAGGTCCAGATCGATCCCGGCGGGAGAGTGCGGAGCGTATCCGCGTAGTTATGCAAAGCCACGCCCATCTGCTTGAGATTATTGGTGCATTGCGTGCGGCGGGCTGATTCGCGGGCGGCTTGCACCGCCGGGAGCAGTAAAGCCACCAACACACCGATAATGGCAATGACCACGAGCAGTTCGACGAGCGTGAACGCGGGGCGACGATACTGACGCATGGTTGTGCAATCGAAGGCGGAGAGGAAATGCCCCCGCCTGTGCTGACGAGGGCTTTCATCATCATAACGAGGACGCTATTTCGCGGACAGCTTCAATTCGACGGAAGGCATCCCCTTCGTGACGGTCTGCTGCAGTGCGGAAGTCTCTCGCTTGGAATATTTCTTAGGCAGGAACCACTCTTCGCGCACTTGCGAAACATCGGCCGAAGTGCCATCATCGCCGGCTTTGGCCCCCACCGAACGCACGCCGATCACCGTGACCAGGTATGTTCCCTCCATCGCGCCGGCAGTGGCTTTGTCGGTTTGCGTCGTCAGCATGAACTTCCCAGTGCTATCCGTTACACCTTCCGCGGGGCGACCGCCAGCGATCGGCGCAAACATGACATTTGCGCCGGCCACCGGCGCGTTATCGAGTGTGACAACGCCGAAGACCGGCACAATTGCGGGGCCACTGGGGCCGCAGCCATTGCCGGCCAGAATCGCCAGGGCTAATAGCAGATATCTCTGTGGATTCATTACATCATCACTTGGGAGCATCGGGAATATAGTTAAGCGTGTAGTAGGCCATGTTATGAAGCAGTGATTGACCGGCAGCCGATTTTACTCCCGCCGATTGCAGCTCATGCACATGCCCTTCCTGCAGACCGGTAATAAAGAGCCGGACCTTGAGACCATCGGCGGAGACTTCGATCTTGGTAATCTCGGGCGTCGTTTGATCGACCTCAGGGCTGCCGTAAGCCGCTTGATAGATATACGTGTAAGTCGAGAGCTTGTAAGACTTGGGATCGGCTGCGCTTGTCGGATCGACCTTCTCGGTAAACGACAATTCAAAGCCATCGTGCCTGGCGTTCATCTGCAGAATCTCAAACGGCGTTTTGCCCGTCCAAACAACGCGATCCAGCGAATGAGGCTGCGTTCCGCGCGAGCCCCAGCCGCGATTGGTGCCGCCAACGAACAGCGAACCATCCTTATTAAACAAAAGCGAGAGCGAACCGGAACCCATGCCCGCGCGAAAAGGGAAGCAGACCCCTTGATAGTGGTCTTTCACCTTTTCGAGATAAACCCGCATCACGGTACTGTGCGTCTGATCGCCGACGAACAATTGATTGTTGAAAGGACCAAACTTGCCGCCCGAAACGTCGGCTGCAATGCCCGCTGCCGACTGTCCCATTTTGTTGTAAGGAAAATAGACAGCGGTTGGCTCGAGCTCCGGTATCCGCTTGGCTTCCACCATCATCCGGCTGCCGCTTTTGGGATCC
>JAYTUF010000292.1:0-8426 GCA_043744755.1 Anatilimnocola sp. | reverse complement strand
AGGCGTATTTGCGCCTGATGGGAGATGCAACGTCGCCCCATTGGGATTCGCGAGGCCATTTCTTTGCGGCGGCCGCCGAAGCGATGCGACGGATTCTGATCGATGCCGCTCGCCGGAAGAAGCGGCTCAAACGAGGCGGGGATCAGGTCCGCCAGAATCTGGAAGAGGCGGAAATCGCCGCTCCGGAGCCCCGCGAGGATCTGCTGGCTTTGGACGAGGCACTCGACAAGTTGGCCGCCGCCGACCGGCCCGCCGCCGAACTGGTGCAACTCCGGTATTTTGCCGGTCTGACCCTTCAGGAGGCTGCGCAAGTCATGGACATTTCGCCTCGCACCGCGGATCGCCTGTGGGCGTATGCCCGGGCTTGGCTGCACCAAGAGCTTCAGAGCTAGCCTTCCCGGGCCATATGATTTCCGAGATTCTTTGGCGAAGATTTCGTGCCGGCGACGCATTGTCTTGAGGACGCATGATAATGAGGTGACTTTGCGGAATTCTGTGGACGTAATGCCATGAACGAACGCGAGATATTTCAAGGGGCACTAGACCACTCGGACCCGGCACAACGACAGACCTACCTGGATCAGTCCTGCGGCACCGACGCCGCTTTACGGGCGCGGATCGAGGCGTTGCTGGCATCCCATGTTGGCGCGAGCCAGTTTCTGAATGTGCCGGCCTTGGAGCAACTCAAGCCACCCGCCGACGGCCGCCCTCATCAGACCGTGGACTTCTCACGAGCCAGCGGGGCGAACGGCAATGGTGGGACGGACGCACGGGGTGACGACAACTCAGAGGATGACCCGCACGCCGCGCCGGACCTGAGCTTCCTGCCGCCGTCGTCGAAGCCCGGGTCCATCGGCACGCTCGGCCACTATGAAATCTTGCAGGTGCTGGGCCAGGGCGAGTTCGGAATCGTCTTCAAGGCCTTCGACGAAAAACTCCAGCGCGTCGTGGCGATCAAGGCGATGAATCCGCAGTTGGCCGCCACGTCGCCGCCTCGAAAGCGGTTCTTGCGCGAGGCTCGATCGGTGGCCGCGATCAAGCACGAGAACATCGTGCAGGTCTACAGCGTCGAAGAGCAACCGCTGCCGTATCTGGTCATGGAGTACATCGACGGCCAGACGTTGCAACAGAAGATGGACCGCTCCGGACCGCTGGAATTGCCGGAGATTCTGCATCTGGGCCGGCAAATGGCGAGCGGTCTGGCAGCCGCTCACGCGCAGGGGCTGATCCATCGCGACATCAAGCCGGGAAATATTCTGCTGGAAGCTGGGGCCGAGCAAAAGGTAAAAATCACCGACTTCGGCCTGGCCCGCGCGGCCGACGACGCGAGCATGACGCGCACCGGACTCATTTCCGGGACGCCGATGTACATGGCTCCGGAACAGGCGATGGGCCAGACGCTCGATCATCGCGCCGATCTCTTCAGTCTCGGCAGCGTCCTGTACCAGATGGCCAGCGGCCGGCCTCCGTTCCGAGCATCCACGACGATCGCGGTGCTCAAGCGAGTCGCCGACGAAACGCCGCGTCCGATTCAAGAGATTCTGCCCGAAGTTCCCGATTGGCTCTGCGAGATCATCGCCAAGCTGCACGCCAAGCAGCCCGAGGACCGCTTTCAATCCGCCAAGGAACTTGCCGACCTGCTGACCCGCTGCCAGGCCAATCCACCGCAAAGTAGCCGTCACGCTCCGCGTGACGAGCCTTCTGTTTTGAGCACCCCTCAAAACGCTAACCGTTCGACTTCATCGGACGCCGCGCCGCAAGGCACGTCACGCGGAGCGATGACGGCTACATTGGGCACCATGAATTCGGATCGCCGTCGACCTCTGTTGGGCTGGACTCTGCTCGGAGCCGGAGTCATGATCGCGCTGATTGCCGCCATCGCCGTCGTACTGAACCGAAGCGACTCACCGAGCGTCAACGCTCTGGTCGTTTCCACTTCTCAGGTGACGGGCGAGCGTCAGCCCGACGTTGCGTCCGCTGGCGGTGCGCTCAGCCGCACGGCGCTGGTGGGGCGCCCTGCACAGCTCCCTGGCGTAAAAAGCTGGAGTATAGAAACGGCAGGACACCGCGGGCCCATTTACGCGGTCGCATACAGCCCGGACGGCGGTTACGTCGCATCGGCGGGTCTCGACGGGGTCGTGCGGGTTTGGGAAGCCGCTAGCGGCAAGTTGCATCGCATGTTCTTGGGACATGACGACCGGGTGGTAAGTCTCGATTGGTCAGCGGATTCCGCGTCTCTCGCGTCGGCCGGCAAGGGTGATGGAAAGGCATTCGTTTGGAATGTTTTGAAGGGCACCAACAAGCTCGTCTATAATATGCCTGGAGAAGAAATTCGAAGTCTTGGGTGGGCGAATAAAATGAACCACATTTTGGTTGCCACGCGGGATGGGAAGATCAATCTTGTGGATGTCAACTCTGGCAAGAAAACGAAAACTATCCAAATAGGCCCTATCACACGACTGGCGCTCTCTAGCGATGCTAACCTACTTGCCGTCTCCTACGACCGAGAACTGCGCATCATGGATGCCGCCGACGGACAACTGCTCAATACCATTTCCGCCGATGACGATTTTTTTCCCTTCGCTTGGACGGCGGACAGTTCCCGCTTGGTGATTGGTACCCGTTCCGGAACTGTGTCGGTTTGGGATCCGCTCGGTAAGAAACCGCTTAAGACTTTTGGCAAGAATGAGCCGAACAGCCCCTGGCTCTTTGGTTTGGCCTGGTCGCCACGTGCGGAGTTCGTCGTAGGCTACGGTGCGCGCTGCGAATTCTGGGACCCAACCGTAGGCGAATCACGTGGTAGCCAGCCTCAACTCGGAATGATCAACTGCGCCGCTTTCTCGCCCGACGGTTCATCGCTCGTGGCGGCCGGTGACGCCGCGTCGATGGAATTCTACGCGACCAACTCGCACCGCCAAGAGTCAGTCATTCAGGGCCATTGCGTGAACGTCCGTGGCGCCAACTGGTCGCCCGATGGGGACGAGATTTCCGTCTGGTGCAGTTATGCATCTGAGAATGTCAGCCAAATCTCCATCGTCGATGCCGTTGACGGGCGGACGAAGTCCCGGTTGAAAATTGATGGGAGCTCGCAGACATGGTCGCCGGATTCCCGCGAATTGGCGGTCTCCATCCCTGATGCCACCGTGCTCTTCTACGATCGCACGTTGCGCTCGCCCCCGCGCCGCTTGGCAACGATGCAGGAGAATTGGGTAAAGGTGTTCTACTCCCCTGATCTGAAACGGTTTGCGACTAGCGACAGCAATGGCTCGGTAAAGGTGTGGCGGAATGGTTCCGAGGAATTGCTTTTCACGCTCGGCGGACACCGGAGCGAAGCTTGCGTTGCATGGTCTCCAGATGGTCGTTGGCTGACGACTGTCGGCGCCCAGGAAAGTGAGATCAAGGTTTGGGATGCCGACACCGGCGGGCTGCTGCGCAAATTCCCGGACAAACCTCCTGCGGCGGACACTTCGTGGATGGCGCTTTCTCCCGACGGCGGGATCCTGGCGACTGCACCACCCCATACCGTACAGATCCTCTTCTTCGACCCAGAAACTGGTGCTTCGCTGGCTACCGCTGACATTCCCGGGGGCGGTTGGGGTGGACTTTGGGGCGCTGACTCCCGGCGCCTCGCCGTGTTCTGTTACGGGAACAAGTGCCGTTGGCTCAACGTCGATGATTCGCACCTTGAGGAAACGATCACCGGTTACTCGTCTGTTACTAACTCCGTGTCCGCGGCCCCCGACCGTCACACGATGGCCAGTCCCGAAGGGCACGCTCTCTACATCTGGGACTTCGCGTCGGGACAGCGGCACGGCACGTTCGTCTACCTGCAAAATCAACAGAGCGTGGTGATCGACGCCGCGGGCCATTTTCGCGCCTCCCATCCCGTCGTTGAGTCCAAGCTGCGGTACGTTGTCGATGTGGACGGTGCCCAGGAAACCTTGACGCTTGAGGAGTTCTCCAAGCGATTCGCCTGGAAAAACGACGGGAACCTTGTTAACCTTACTCCCGTGGTCTCGGCCGCCAAAATGCCGAGACAACAAATCGGAGACAAACCATGAAACGCCGGTGCGGACTTACGTTGATCGAGCTACTTGTCGTAATCTCCATCATTGGGCTGCTGATCGCCCTTTTGCTTCCGGCGGTTCAAGCGGCCCGCGAGGCCGCCCGGCGTACGCAGTGTTCCAACAATCTCAAGCAACTCGGCCTGGGATTCCATAACTTCGAAGGTGTCTATGGCACCTTCCCTTACGATGAACACGAGGCAAACAAGGGTGCCACGCAAGGGACGTTTTATAGTAGCCTCTTGCCCTATGTCGAACAAATCGACAATTCCCCGATAAACCCACAGCCGGTTCCGTTGTTCCTTTGTCCGAGTCGTCGGACCACAGCAGTTGGTCCACGAGGCGACTACGGCGCCGTACATCACCCTGAGCTGTGGATGGAACCAGGAGTTCATTGGCTCGCAATACTAGGTGGACCTTATGTGCGATCATCGGTCGTACACGCCGAACGCAGTTATTTCGGCGTGAGTTTGGCGACAGTCAGCGGTTCCGATGGCAGCTCAAACACCCTTCTCCTAGCGCACAAGGGCCTTGCTCCAAAGTGCTATACGAGTGGAAGCCCGGTAATACCTTGGAATTCGCCGCCATACCGCACAGACGTGAGTTGGGCAGCGCTCTCGACGCCGGGTTCCAACGACACAATTTATGAACATAGGCGAGATGCACGTCATTTAGTGCGTGACACGAATGATCAATCGCAATTCTATGCATGGTGGGGATATGGCATGGAAGGTTTGCTCGGATCACCACATCCCAGCTCAATGCCCTGCCTGTTTTCCGACGGCTCGATTCGCAATTTGCACTACGCCGCTGGTACGGAAGTACTACCTCGGCTTTGGGCTTGGAACGATGGACAGGTGATTGAATAGCTCGGGTTGTCCTGCGATTCAGCACTGGCTCTGGCGAGTGGCACCCGGCGAGGGGAGCGGGCGACTCGGAAATATTTCGGAATAAATGTTCGACGGCGGACCAGACGTGTCCAGGGTCGCGCATCTAATGTTGTGGGGAGTTGTTCTTTGACAATTTGCGAGATTTGCTTTTATGCGGGTAGCTGATGACTGCCCCACGGACTGTTATCGCGCGTTGACGTTGGGAGGGGAATCGTTGGCGGGCGAAGGGAGGCGGGAATGCCGTTAGCGCGGATGGGCCCTGGTCAGGGTCGCGGGCGAGTCTGGGGTGGAACCCACCTGCATTAGTTGTTATAAATGTGTTGAATAAATAGTGAACAAATTTCGTTAACTATATGCATAAGTGATTGATGGTTAACGAGTTGGGGCAGCGATCGTCCGTGCTCAAGTTGCGTTGGGAATCGTTATGCGGAGGGTGGAAAATGGTTATCAACCGTTGCTTGCGATGGCTGATGGCAACGTCCCCCTCTAATGGGAAGGGGTGTTGAGAAATGGGGTGGGTTTTTCAACGCGCACCTGGTGTCATTGCTGGGTGCGGCGCTGGTTCGTGTTGATAAATCTAGTCGGGAGCTCAACAAATCGGGCGGACGCACAGACCTGGAGGTCTGTGGCGACGACGGTTAGAGCGCTCCCACCACCAAGTCACCCACTTCCTTCGTTCCGTAGCCCATCTTGCCGGCGGATTGGCTTTTCATCTTGGTGCCGGTGATGGTTTGAATGGCTTTCATCACGCGGGCACCGGCGGCGGGTTGGCCCGAGTGTTCGAGCAACATGCTCATGGCGGCGATGGCGGCGATGGGGTTGATGACGTTCTGGCCGGTGTATTTGGGAGCGCTGCCCCCCATTGGCTCGAACATGCTCAGGCCACCCTTATCGGGATTGATGTTGCCGCCGGCGGCGACGCCCAGGCCGCCTTGGATCATGGCACCCAGGTCGGTGATGATGTCGCCGAACATGTTGGTGGTCACGATCACGTCGTAATACTCGGGGTTCTTGACCATCCACATGCAGCAGGCGTCCACGTGGTTGTAGTCGGCCTTCACATCGGGGAAGTCCTTCTGCACGTCCTGGAAGGTCCGCCACCAGAGGTCGTGGCCATAGGTGAGGACGTTGGTCTTGGCGACGAGCGTGAGCATCTTCCCCTTGGGGTTGTTCCGCTGCTGGGTGTATTTGAAGGCCCAACGAATGATCCGCTCGCAGCCCTTGCGGGTGTAAACCGCGGTCTGGGTGGCGACTTCGTCCGGCGTGTTCTTCTTCAACCAACCGCCGATGCCGGCGTACATGTCCTCCGTGTTTTCGCGGACGACGACGAAATCGATCTCCGCCGGCCCTTTGCCGACGAGCGGGCATTCGACGCCGGGGAAGAGCTTCACCGGCCGGAGGTTGACGTATTGATCGAGCTGAAAACGTAATTCCAGCAGCAGCCCCTTTTCGAGGATGCCCGGCTTGACGTCGGGATGACCGACCGCACCCAGATAGATGGCGTCGAACTTCTTCAACTCGGCCACGCCGCCGACGGGAAGTGTTTCGCCCGTCTTGAGATACCGCTCGCCGCCCCAGTCGAGGAACGAGGTCTTGTACGTGAACTTTTCCAGTTTGCTGACGGCCTCCAAGACCTTCAAAGCTTCCTGGGTGACTTCGGGTCCGGTGCCGTCGCCGGGAATGATCGCCAGATTAAGCGCGTTTGCCACTGCGGTTCTCTCAAATAGAAATCAAGCGGGATTTGCTCAGCGCAGCAGTTTAAACAGCGGGGACGCGATCGGACAGGGTTGGTCAGCAATTTCCAATGTTCCCACAGTTATCGACAGCTTCTCCGCCCAAACGTTTGCCTTCAAAATCGTTGCTCGGAACGGCATCTAATAGGCAATTCTCGCAGCGGAACATGCGTCGAAAATGTAAAACTGCGACGTTTAGGTAAAGGGTGCTGACATGGCGTTAAATTATGCGTATGCTACCGCCTCACTTCATTCTTCCTGGATTAACAGCCAGTCAGGATGTCATATTTCTGCCGACTTCTTCGGTCGGCGATGGTCGTCGCTAACAAGGAATGTCAACAATGAGTGGCCTAGCGATCGGTTTGGTTCTGCAAGCAGCTCTGCTGACGGGCGGGGCGGATACTTATGAGACGGCTCTCAAGGCTGCTCAGGAAAATGGCCAGCCGCTAGTGGTGCTCATTGGCGCCGATTGGTGCCCAGGCTGTGTGACGATGAAGACGTCCACGATGCCCAGCCTGGTCAAAGCGGGCAAGCTGAAGGGGGTCAATTATGTCACGATCAATTACGATCAGAACCCCACCCTCGCCCGCAAGCTCATGCAGGGCAACTCGATTCCGCAGTTGGTGGTTTTCAGTAAGACCGAAAAGGGTTGGCATCGCGAGCAGATCACCGGCGCGACCAGCGGGGGAGCAGTGACGGGCCTGATCCAGCGAGCTGTTGCGGTGCAAGTGCCGGCCAATGCTGACACAAAAGTCGCTGCAGATGCCAAAGAGGCTCCTGCCGCGGACAAGAGTTCTGGCAACTAAGGTCTCTCGCCAGTTTCGAGCCGCTGATTAATCCGGTCGATGATCCGCGGCAAATCCAGCAAGCTGGGAATCGCGAAGTGCGCTCCCGCCCCAGAGAGCTTGCGGGCCGCGCGGTCGAGATGAGCGCTGCGGTCGCCATCGGTCAACATATGCCATTCAGCGAGGGGCACGCCCACTTCACTGCCAGTGGCGGTGCAGCCGATGCTCCAGCAGCCGGCGTTGAGCCCTTCTTCGATATCGGGCATCGTGTCGCCCACCTTGACCACGGTGGCCGGCGGGAAGACGTTCAACTCCGACATCAGGCGAAACAGCATCCACGGCGCGGGCCGGGCCGAGGGCGTATCGTCGGCGGCAACATTGGCATCGGCTTCAAAGCCTTGCAGCCGGGCCGCATCGTAGACCGATTCAGCGACCGCGCGGGCATAATCCGAGGTGGTGCCGATCTTCAATCCACGCGCTCGCAACTGAGCGACAACATCGAGTACGCCGGGTGTCAGCAGGCTGTATTGATGACAAGCATCGAGCAGCAGCGGGCCTAAGTCATCGTAGATCGTCATTACATCGGCATCGGTCCAAGGGCGGCCGTGTACGGTTTGGAACTGATCGCTGACCGGCGGCATTTCGAGCAAGGTGTGGATGTGCTCATAGTTGTGCAGGCCCATCGACCAGCGGACCTGCGTCATCGTTAGCATCAGCCTGGATTTGGCAAACGCCTCGAGAAACGCGCGGGCCGGCGCGAGGGAGCCATAATCGACGATGGTCCCCGCCCAATCGAAAACCACCAACTGAACTTTGAGACTCCCCGACATCGACGGTCCGTGGCTGAGAAGAGAGTGACGAGTGACCCGCAGCGCGAATGACTGCTTTCGAACAAAAATAACTTACTCCATTCGCGACGCTGGGAGTAGCAGTGATTGACGTCTTTCGCTCCGC
>JAYTUF010000291.1:0-8453 GCA_043744755.1 Anatilimnocola sp. | reverse complement strand
TCACGGGTGACACCAGGCTATAAGTTAATTCCTGATCGTGCAGAATGGCACCACCGCCACTTGCGCGGCGAACGATGGGACAAGCCAGGCTGGCCTCGTGCTGATCGCGCTCGGCCAATTCCTGAAAATAACCAATCGATAAAGTCGGCCGAGCCCACTGATAAAACCGCAACGTCAGTCCATCGAATTCAGACGAATGCAGTAGCGCTTCATCCACGGCCATGTTCCAGGCACCCTCCGCGGGTGGATCAACAATGACGCGAAGCTGCGAATTGGCCATGGGAATCAAGTCGTTGACGGCGACCACTTGATCACCGGTTGCCGCGCCGCGAGGACTTCATCGGGCCGGCTGATGGGCGTGGTGTGCGGCGCTTCGTGCAGCAAGTCGGCGGATTCTTCCGTGATGCGAAACAGCACCTCGGCAAACGAATCGAGCGTTTCTTTGCTCTCCGTTTCCGTTGGCTCGATCATCATCGCTTCCGGCACCGTGAGCGGAAAATAAACCGTCGGCGCGTGGAAGCCATAATCGAGCAAGCGCTTGGCCACATCCATGGCCGAAATGCCCCGCTGCTTCTTAAGTTGGGCCCCGCTCGCGACAAACTCATGCATGCAACGCGGACCCTGCGGCACGTGCAGGAAGTGCTTGACCTTGCTGAGCAGATAGTTGGCATTCAGCACCGCGGTTTCAGAGACTCGCTTGAGTCCATCGGGGCCATGCGTGCGGATGTAGCAATAGGCGCGGATCAACACGCCGACATTGCCGAAGAAACTCCGCACGCGACCGATCGAGGCGGCCTTGTCGTACACGAGGCGATACTGGCCATCGGACTTTTCGACGACAGGGCAGGGGAGGTAGGGGCGCAACGTCTCCGTGACGCAAATCGGACCCGCGCCGGGACCGCCGCCGCCGTGCGGACCGCTGAAGGTCTTGTGCGGGTTGTAGTGCATCATATCCGCGCCGAAATCACCGGGCCGCGCGATGCCCAAAATGGCGTTCATGTTCGCGCCATCGAGATAGATCAGGCCGCCGTGCGAATGCACCAGTTTGGAAATTTCGCCTACTTGCTTATCGAACATGCCGAGCGTGTTCGGATTGGTAATCATGAACACTGCCACGGTGTCGTCCAACTTGGCGCGGAGATCTTCCAGATCGACATTCCCCTGCGGCGTGCTCTTCACCGTGACGAACTCAAAACCGGCCATCTTCGCGCTGGCGGGATTAGTGCCGTGAGCGCTATCGGGCGCGAGTACTTTATTCCGTTTTTGGCCCAGCTTGCGATAGTGGGCGGCGGCGACCATGAGGGCTGTCAACTCGCCGTGCGCACCCGCGGCGGGCTGCAATGATACCGCGGGCAGACCGGAGATTTCGCCGAAGAACTGTTGCAGTTCGTGGAAGATTTGCAGAATGCCTTGCAGCGTGCTTTCGGGCTGATAGGGATGCAAATCGGCCAGGCCGGGCAGGCCGGCGATCCGCTCGTTCCGCTTGCTGTTGTACTTCATCGTACAACTGCCCAGCGGATAGAAGTGGGTATCGACCGACATGTTGAGCGTCGAGAGGTTCGTAAAATGCCGCACCACCTCTGGCTCGGAAACTTCCGGCAACGGCAGCGGTTCCGTGGCGAGCGCTTCGGCGGGCAGCAACTCGGCCAGCGCCGGACCAGGCACATCGCAGGCGGGCAAATGAGCGCCGCGGCGGCCTGGCTTCGAGAGTTCAAACAGCAGCGTCGTCGATTTGAGGTTTCGCATGGTGGGCTGACAGAGTGGCGATTGTAAGCGAATGGGGCAGGGCAGGGGGGAGCGAATCAATCAAGCCCAAGCAGCTTGAGCCATAGCCGATGTATGTGGTCGCGGGGCAGCATTCTTTCCCGCTGACGAAAGCGTTTGCACGAGGCCATCGATCTCCTGCCGCGTTCGCTTTTCAGTCACCGCAACGAGGAAACAATCGGCGAGGTCTGGATACCAACGCGCGAGGGGAACGCCGGCGAGATAACCGGCGTCGGCCGCTTGCTCCAGCAAATCATTCACGCGGCCCTGAGTATCGCGCACGACGAACTCTTTGAATGTCGGCCGATCAAAGGCGGCAACAAACCGCGGCTGAGCGGCGAGTTGTTGCCGGGCGTAGTGGGCTTTGCGAACACACAAGTCGGCGACTTCACGCATCCCTTGCGGTCCCATCTCCGCCAGATAAATGGCCGCCCGCAGTGCGAACAAACCTTGATTCGTGCAGATGTTGCTGGTTGCTTTTTCGCGGCGGATATGTTGCTCCCGCGTCTGCATCGTCAGCACCCAGCAGCGACGACCGCGGCGATCGACGGTTTGCCCGGCAATCCGGCCCGGCATCCGCCGCACGAACTGCTCCTTGCAAGCCATGATTCCCAAGTAGGGCCCGCCGAACAGCATCGGCGTTCCCAAGCATTGCCCTTCGGCCACCGCCACGTCCGCGCCCAAGTCAGCCGGCCGTTTGAGTGCGCCCAAGCTGATGGGATCGAACGACTGAATCAGCAATGCGCCCGCGGCATGAGCGATGTTCGCGATGGCCGCCACGTCTTCCAAACAGCCGAAGAAGTTCGGATGCTGAACCACGACGCAAGCGGTTTCGCCATTCACGGCAGCAGTAATATCCGCGAGCGAGACCACGCCCGTCGGCGCTGGAACCGTCACGAGTTCGGCGCCGAGACAGGCGAAGTACGTTTCCAAAATCTGACGATACTCAGGATGCATGCTCGCCGGCACCACCACGCGATTGCGACCCGTAACGCTCATCGCCAGCAGCACCGCTTCGGCCACCGCACTGCCGCCGTCGTACAGGCTGGCGTTGCTCACATCCATGCCGGTCAACTGGCAAATCAGCGACTGATACTCAAACATCACCTGCAAGTTGCCCTGGCTCACTTCGGGCTGATAGGGCGTGTAGCTGGTATAGAACTCGCCGCGCGAGGCGAGCGCATCCACCACGGCTGGCACAAAATGGTCGTAACTGCCACCGCCGAGGAAACAGGCCTTCTGCTGCGCACTGGCATTGCGGCCCGCGAGGGCCGTCAAATGCTGCGTCAATTCCAACTCGCCGAGAGCGGCGGGAATATCCAGCGGCCGGCGCAGGCGAAATTCTTCCGGAACGAATTGAAAAAGCTCCTGCACCGAATCGACGCCAATCGATTGCAGCATGGACCGTTCGTCATCGGGCGTGTTATACGTGTAAGGCATGACTACCAGTCAAATGAGGACCTAAAGAAACAAATCGCGGAGTGAAAGGCAACCATTACCCGGCGGCACACTGCTTCTGATATGCAGCGTGATCGAGCAACTTTTTCAGTTCGCCTTCATCTGACAGAGCGACCTTGATCATCCAGCCCATTTGATAAGGATCGTCGCCCAACTTTTCGAGATGGCCGGGCAACTTGTCGTTGATGGCCACGATCTCGCCGCTCACCGGGCTATACAACGAACTGACGGCCTTCACCGATTCAACTTCACCAAACTCCTTACCGGCCTGCACCTTGGACCCAACTTTGGGCAGCACCATGTGTACCAGGTCCGTCAGTTGTTCAATGGCAAAGGCCGTGATGCCAATCGTGCCGACTTGGCGAACGCCATCGCTGGTCACCGAAACCCATTCGTGCGTTTCGGCATACAACAGTTCTTCAGGCTTCATGCGCGACCCTCTCAACGATGATTGATTGATTTCCCACTGCCCACTGCCTATTGCCCACTGCCTGCCGACTTTGGCCGCGTGTAAAACGGAAGTTTGACCACGCGACAAGCTTCGGCCGAGCCGCGAATATCAATGGCCAGTTCCGTCCCCGGCTCTGCATACTGCGGCGGGACATAGGCCATTGCGATCGATTTTTGTAGCGTGGGCGAAAACGTGCCGCTGGTCACTTCGCCGACATGTTGACCGTCAACAACCACTGGATAATGCTCTCTTGCGATTCTTCTGCCGACAAGTTCCAGCCCCACCCGCCGCGGACGATTCGGCACGGCCTGAATCTTTAACAGCGCCTCGCGCCCGATGAAATCCCGCCCTAACAAGTTTACCGCAAAGGCCAGGTTGGCGGTCAGCGGATCGAGGTTCTCGTTGAGTTCATGTCCATACAAGGGCATCGCTGCTTCGAGTCGCAACGTATCACGCGCTGCTAACCCCACGGCGCGGGCACCTTGGTCTTTGCCGGCATCCAGCACGCGCGTCCAAACTTCCACGGCATTCGCCGCGGGAACAATCAGTTCGCAGCCATCTTCGCCCGTGTAGCCCGTTCGGCTAACGATTCCGCGATGCCCGCAAATGGAAGTCTCGCGACCGGTGTAATAGGCCAGGCCGCCCACGTCTGCACCGATCAGTGGCTCGATCAATCGCAAAGCGCCAGGCCCTTGCACGGCGATCATCGCGGTGTCGAGTGTTTGATCGGTCAGCGTTGCTTCGTCGTTCGCGCTCAAGTGACTGCGGATCCAACTCACGATCTTCTCGCGGTTGCTCGCATTCACGACCAGGTGATGATACAGATCGCCCTGCGGCTGCTGCAGATGATAGACCAGCACATCGTCGAGGATGCCGCCGTTTTCATTGCAGACCAGCGAGTACTTAATCTTGCCGATTCCCAGGCCGATGACCTTGCGGGTGAGCAGTCGATCGAGCAATGCAGCGCCGCCGGGGCCATCGATTCGCAGCCGGCCCATGTGCGAGACATCGAACAGGCCGACTGCGGTGCGGGTGGCCTGATGCTCGTCGATGATCGAGCCGTATTGCACCGGCATCGACCAGCCGGCGAAATCAACCAGCCGGCCGCCGTGCGCGGCATGCCAGGCGTGCAGAGGCGTTTCGTTCAGCGCACCGCTCATCACAAATTCCTGCATCGCCCCGTAACCGCGAGGGTTATAAAGGGAACAATCGGCACGGGTTGTCAAGGATCAAACTGCGATGAAAGCATTGTATCGCGTGGTCTGTATCAAACCAGGGGCGGCGCTGCTTCGCGGCGCTCTTAGCGAGCGCCTTTCTTTCCCTTCGGTACTTCCGGCAACTGCCCGCTGCCGTCGAAATCGGCAGGATCGCCAAAAGCTTTGCGTTCCGCGGTTAGCTGCATTTCGAGTCGCTGGCGTTCATCCGCGAACTTCGGATCGTCGGCCAGATTATGCAACTCATCAGGATCGTTCTTGAGATCAAAAAGTTGCACGTTCTTCTGGCCGGCAGCGTTGTATTTGATCAACTTCCAGCGCTCATCGCGGATCATCCGCTGGCAGGCTTTATACGCGCCGAGCAGATGCTCGCGAACGCGCGGCGACTTGCCGGTGATGACCGGCAGCAAGCTCTTGCCATTGACGGCAGGCGGCACCGGCTGACCGACAAAATCGAGGATCGTCGGCATCAGGTCGAACAGATAGACAAGGGCCGGCGAATCACCGTGCGGAACACCGGGACCGGCGATGACTAGTGGCGGTCGAACGTGCTCGTACAAGTTCTGCTTCCCCATCAAGCCATGCTGCCCGCCGACGGCGAGACCCTGATCGCTGGTGAAAATGACGATGGTGCTTTCGCTCAAACCTCGGTCTTTCAAGCTCTGCAACACGCGGCCCACTTCGGCATCGAGATGCGAAATCGTGGCATAGTATTCGGCCAGGTGTTTCTTCATCGCCTCGGAAGTGCGCGGGTGCGGGGCAAGCAACTCGTCGCGAATCTTAAGCTCACCGTTGTCAAACGGGTGCTCCGGCAGAAAGTTCTTCGCGAGCGTGATTTGGGCCGGATCGTACATCTCGTTGAACTTCGCCGGCGCGAGTCGCGGGTCATGCGGCACGGGCGGCGCGAGATAAACGAAGAACGGCCGCATGCCATCCTGCTTTCCCAGGAACTCGATCACTGCATCAGCATGTTCCGTCGCGGAGTTGGCCGTGCGTCCTTTCGTTTCGATATTGGTTTCAAACTCCGCATTGCCGAACCGGCAGCTATTCCCTTGCTTGCCGACATGAAACGTGTTGTAACCCGCTTCCCGCAAAAGCTTCGGCAACACCGGCACTCCCGCCGGCGTTTTCATCTCGGCCGGCTTGGGAATCTTCCACAGCGATTGCCCCGTGATCAGCATCGTGCGACTGGGCGCACAGACGGCGGGGACCATCGCGCCCATGCAATACGGATTGCGAAACACAAAACCGCGATTCACCAACGCATCAAGGTGCGGCGTCTTGATTTGCGGATTGCCAAGCGCCGCAATTGTGTCCCACCGCTGGTCGTCACTGACGATGAGCAGAATGTTTGGGCGCTGCGGGAAATCGGCGGCGACTATTAAAGCGGATCGGGCAATTGTCAGTAGCGCCAGCAGAGAAAACAGGCAGGAGCGAAGACGCAGTTGTTGCAGTTGCATGACTTCCTCGGACAAGGAGAGATGGAGTGCCATGATTCGGCACAGTATCGCGTTTCGCCAACGCCTGCGATATGCTGCGCCGTGAATTGTCTCCTCCTGGTCGCGAAAGGCCCGCATGTCCGCATCTCACGAGACGAATCCCCCCTTGCCCGCCGATCCGCATTCCTTGCCCCGAGTGCTCACACGGTTCGATGCCATCACGGTCGTCGTCGGGTCGATCATCGGCAGCGGGATTTTTCTCAAAGCGAGCACCGTCGCCACCGGCCTCGGCAGCTTTATCCCCATCATGTCGATCTGGATTATCGTCGGCCTGGTGACGCTCTGCGGCGCGCTCGCCCTGGCGGAGCTCGCGGCGATGCTGCCGCAGGCGGGCGGACCGTATGTCTACTTGCGCGAAGCCTACGGCCGGCTGCCGGCATTTTTGTGGGGCTGGACCGAGTTCTGGATCATCCGCACTGGTTCGCTCGGCGCGCTCGCCTGCGCCTCGGTGATTTATGGGGACATTCTGCTGCAAGCCATGAAGAGCGGCGGTCTGCTGCCGGAGATGATGGCGCGGCTAGTGCCGCTGTCGCATACCTCGCAAGCCGGCGTGGCCTTGCTGCTCACCGCCATCGTATCCGTCATCAATATCGTCGGCACGCGTTGGGCGGCCCGGGTACAGAACGTCACCAGCGTCATCAAAGTCGGGTTTTTGGTCTTTCTGATCGTGGCCCCCTTCGTCCTGTTCAAGGCGGATGTCAACAACTTGCAGCCGCTGTGGCCGAAGTCGGTGTCGCTGTCATTCTGGCAGGCGATGGGAGTTGCGATGATCGCGGTATTCTGGCCTTACGATGGCTGGATCAACATCGGGCCGGTGGCAGAAGAAATCCAAGAACCGCAAAAGAACGTGCCGTTCGCGCTCACGGTTGGGATGCTGATCGTGATTGTCGTTTATCTGGGAGCCAACATCAGTTATCACCTGGTGCTACCGATGCCCAGCGTGGCCAATTCCAAAGGGGTGGCCAGCGACGTGACGCAAGCGCTGCTGGGGCCGATGGGCGTGTGGTTCGCAGCGCTGTTCGTGATGTGTTCCGCCTTCGGGGCGCTCAATTCGAATTTACTCGCGGGGCCGCGGATCTACTTCGCGATGGCCCGCGACGGCTTGTTTCCAGCCATCATCCGTCAGGTCCATCCGCGGTTTCAGACGCCCGCGTATGCGATTCTCGCGCAAATGTCGTGGTCGCTGGTGCTGATTGTCGCCGCGTATGCCTGGACGGCGCCCACCGCTCCAGACCCTGCGGCGAAGCTCGTTGCCAATCTGAGCGCCCCTGCGATTCAACAAAATCCCGCGGGCGATGCCTTCGACGCCCTTACCGACTTCGTGATCTTCGGCGGCTCGATCTTTTATGCCCTGGCCGTCGGCGCCGTGTTCGTGCTCCGCCGCACGCGTCCTGATTTGCCGCGGCCTTATAAGACTTGGGGTTATCCGCTCACGCCGGCGTTCTATCTGCTCGTTTTTGCCGCGGTTTTGATCAGCATGCTCTGGGGTAAACCCCTCCAAACCATCGCGGGAAGCGCGCTAATCCTTGCCGGCGTGATTGTTTATTTCATCGTGGCCAAACCTGTCCCGAGAACGTCACCATGAAAAAGAAACCTGCCCCGCAGAAGTCCACTGCGTCAACCAGCAACACTGAATCCGCCGCAGCCATCGTCGCAGAACTTCGCGCGCTCGGCAGCGAGTCCATCAAGAAAGTGCTGTTGAAGCATGGCGCCAAGGAGCCCTTCTTTGGCACGAAGATCGAGCACATGAAGCCGATTCAAAAGCGGACCAAGAAGAACTATCAACTGGCGCTCGATTTGTATGCGACGGGCATCTCCGATGCGATGTATCTCGCCGGGCTGATTGCCGATGAACAGCGGATGACCAAGGCCGATCTCGAGCGTTGGCTGAAGGCCGCCTATTGGTACATGCTTAGTGAGTTCACCGTGCCGTGGGTGGCCGCCGAAAGTTCGCATGGCTGGGAACTCGCGCGGAAGTGGATCGAGAGCAAAGTTGAACTAACTGCCGCCGCGGGTTGGTCCACGCTCACCATGCTCCTCACCGTCAAGCAGGACGAAGAACTCGAC
>JAYTUF010000290.1:0-2198 GCA_043744755.1 Anatilimnocola sp. | reverse complement strand
CCCTTACTCTTCGCTCATATCAGTCGAAAACTGCGACGCAGATTAAGGACTTAGGTTGGCCATCGCGGACTATTTCAGCAGCCTCACAAGGCCGGCGGTCGCGAGCGGTGTGCAAATCGGAAAGTTTTTGAGTGCGTGACACTTAGAATCCCGCCGGGTCGGGATCATGGCGGTGAACGACGGCGAACGGCTCCGCGGAATAGTGTCGCTGCCGGGCTTCGGCGGAGAGCTTGAAGCGATTGATCGCGAGTTGCCGGTCCTCCACCAACTGGCGACGGTAATAGCCGATCTGCCGTTCGAGGCGAGGCGATTGACGATTCTTGATTTCGTCCGCGCCGGGCAGCCGTTTGCTGATGGCATAGGTGATGCTCTTGGCATCCGGATCGATGAGCAAGGTGCAGCCGCCGCGGAATTTGAATTGCAGTGAGTTTTCTGCTCCGCCCGGCGCAGCATCGTCGGCCGGCACCTTAACGGTTTTCGACTGCGTCAACATGACGAGCAATTCGACCTTCGTCCGGCCATCAGCCCGGCGGCGAACAGTGGGACGGACGGCGTGTACTTCCAGCGGAGCATAGTCGGGCGAGCCTGGCCGCGCCGTCAGGCCATCGAGATCCAGGCCCAACTGGCTGGCCAGACATTCCTTAACGCGGCCGTATTCCTGGGGGTTCAGTTGAGAGGTCAGGTGGGCCTGATTGGTCAGCCAGAACCAGAGAAACTGCGCGAACAGGCGCTCGGCTTGATGCCGGGCCTCGCGATTGCTCTGAGGCGTGGCGTCCGGCGACGAAGATTCCTCCGACCCAGCGGTCAGCAAGTCGGCGGCCATCTTGTGCAGCTCTTCCTGATTTTTCGCGAGCGCCGGATGCTCCAGCAGGCCCTGCCTCCACAAATCGGCCAATTGACCGGGCGAGTCGTAGGCATTCGCCATTGCCCGCAGGACTTTCGCCGGCGGCATGACTCCGGCGAGCACATCCCGCCAACACGCCGAATCGACAAAGTTCCAACGCAGGCTGTCCTCACCCAGGGCGCGAACATCGCGGGGCACGATGCCGCGGCTGCGAAACGCGTCGATAAACGCCAGCCGGTAACGATGCGGATCTTCCGGATGAAAATCAAAGTCGGCTGTGATCAGCGCCCGCAGGAAATCCCCGAAATTGACATCGACGGGGGGCAAGTAGTCCAGTGTGCGGATGCAAATGTCGAGCACGCGCTGGGCCATGCTGGCGGCCGTCTGGGCCAATCGCTCGGCCAGGTCTGGATGTATGTCGCCCGCGGGCAACACCCCCGTGCCCCCCGTGGCGATGCGATAGAAATCGCGAACTCGATGTTCATACATCGACAGGAACGCGTCGAACACCGCCGCCACGAGAATCGCTCCCCGCCGATGCGGTTCGGTCGCGAGCTTGATATCGCCGGGGTCGGGCGCCACTTGCCTGCCCTGCGCATCGATGGCACCAATCGCATTTCGCAGCGCATCGCCATGGCCCGTGGCCTGCGCGAATTGGCAGGCCAACTGAGCCAGACGATTGTTCAGCCGCAAATCGCCTCGATTGCGTTTGATCTGGTCCAGCAGCAGCCCGGGGAGCGTGAAGTGTTGAAAGATCGCGACGATGTCGGCGAACGCTTCGTGAAACGCGAGCATGTCGCTATTACTGGCATCCATCAAGCGGCGATGCATGCCGTCGATGATGGCGTGGGTTGTTTCGTGGGCCACAATATCGTGCGAGAGGCAGGTGAAGATCACGCCGCCCGGCAACTCGTCGCGCGGATCACTGGTCGTGGCATTAAAGTATCCGAACAGCAGCGCCTTCTTGACCGGCGAATAGTAAGCGTTCTCTTCCCGCAGCGCGTGGGGATAGATCCGCAGCCGCCGCACGAACCGTTCTTCCGGCGGCACGAACAGACCTTGCTCGTCTTTATTACGATCGGACCACAGAATGGTACGACCCAGCACCCGTTCAAAGTTGGCGATCGTCTTCATCGCCACCGCGTACACCATCTGTTGGTGAAACTGCGGGTTGCCGAGTGACGGGGCATGGCCATCGCGAGCCAGCAACAGCGGGTCGTTCAAGTCCACGGGATCATAGACGCAATTGCTGGCGGGATCGACATCGATCACTTCGATGTACTCGCCACACGGCCCCGGCAACAGCTCCGGCACCGGTTGTCCTGCGAATGCGTCTTCGGTGCCTTGGTGTAGG
>JAYTUF010000289.1:0-8482 GCA_043744755.1 Anatilimnocola sp. | reverse complement strand
GTAAGCGACCGGCGAAACGCTGAAGTGAAACACCCCTGGCATCTTACCATGCGGCCTATTGGAAGGTCGCGACCTGAGGAGTGCAAAGAGCCGCGCACGAAGTAAACTACGGCTTGGCGCACACCAAAATCACTCCCAGCACCGCCAGCCCCAAACCGACACTCTGCAGCAGCGACACGCCTTTGCCCAGAAACATTGCCCCGGCGATGACGGTGAGCGCGGGGTACAGTGAAGTCAGCGTGACGACCGCTGCGAGATTACCCGGACGATTGGCTTGCAGGTAAGCATAGCCGCCGAGAACCAGGCAGACGCCGGTCAGAATTCCCAGCCAGGCGCCTTGCGGATGCCATTGCAGTTGAAAGTTCGTGATCGCGAGTTTCGAGATCAGGAGAATCACGAGAGCGCAAAGTACACCGCCCAGCGCTTCATAAACCACCGCGCTCTCTGAATCGAGAAACCTGCGGGTCTGACTCGGCAGAAAACCCCACACGGCGTACACCACGAGAGCGAGCAAGGCCCACCAGATCCACGATGCCATGTCAGACTCCACTATCGCAAAATGACGCAGCTGTGATTTACCCAAATCCGAATCTAAGTTGAGGACTAGGCGGTGAGCCGGAACCTGCAGAGTTTTCCGAAAGAATTCATATTTCAGCTTTCCAACCCTGGGCCAAGATGTCACTTCATTTGACCCTATGCCTGCAGCAAGTTCTAATAGAAATTCACGCTGTGCTTGATCGCACCGCCGCCGCCCGAATTCCCCACCAGTCTCGCTTCTCCCTCGCTGCTTCCGGAAGCTGTTGTATGCCTAGATCGATCCTGTTGCTGTTGCTTGGCTGGGCGCTGGCTGCGATTCCAATCGTAGCCAGTGCTGCAGAGCCCACAGCGCCGAATCGGCCGGTTGATTTCGTTGACCACGTGCTACCCATTCTGCAGAAGCATTGCTTCTCCTGCCACGGGGACGAGAAACAGGAAAGCGGGCTGCGGCTCGATCAAAAGAAAAGGGCACTGGCGGGGGGCGAGAGTGGCGTGGTCATCGTGCCGGGCAAGAGTGCGGAGAGCAGGCTGATTCAACTGGTTGTGGGACTGGATGGCGAATTAATGCCGCCGCCAAACAAGGGCGAACGACTGTCGGCGAAGGACATCGCTCTGTTGCGTGGTTGGATCGATCAGGGTGCGAACTGGCCCGATCAATCGCTGGCTCAACTCTTGGCCGCCCGGCATTGGTCGCTGCAGCCCATTCGTTCGCCGATTCCGCCGACCGTTAAGAGCGAGAAACAGCAGCTGCAGCCGATTGATGCCTTTGTACTCGCACGACTTGCGAAAGAGAAAATCGTGCCCTCGCCGGCCGCCGATCGCGCTACGCTGATCCGCCGGCTGTGGCTCGATCTGCTTGGTTTGCCGCCGTCGCCGCAGGAAGTTGATGCCTTCGTCAGCGATCCTCGGCCCGACGCGACGGAGCAGCTCATCGACCGCTTGCTCGCGTCGCCCCACTATGGCGAGCGCTGGGGGCGGCATTGGCTTGATCAGGCCCGCTATGCCGATAGCGATGGCTATGAAAAGGATAAGCCGCGGCCCTTCGCTTATCGCTATCGCGACTGGGTCATCGCGGCCCTCAACGCCGACTTGCCCTTCGATCAATTCACGGTCGAGCAACTGGCGGGTGACTTGCTGCCGGGTGCGACCACGGAACAGAAAATCGCCACGGGCTTGCATCGCAACACGCTGCACAACACCGAAGGGGGCATCGATCCCGAAGAGGACCGCGTCAAGAAAACCGTGGACCGCACCAACACGCTCGGCGCCGTTTGGCTGGGTTTGACCGTCGGCTGCGCTCAGTGCCACTCGCACAAGTACGACCCCATCTCGCAGCGCGAGTATTTTTCGCTGTATGCCGTGTTCAACAACCTCCAAGAACATGACCTCGAAGCGCCCACGCCGGCCGAAGCGGCCAAGTTGATTGCGGAGCGTGAGGTCCATGCGAAGAAAACGGAAGAATTGAAAGACGTCCTCACTGCTTATGAAAAGAATCTGCAGCCCGCGGCGCTCGCGGCCTGGGAACAGGCAATCATCGCTGCAGGCAAGCCACCCGAAGGCACGCCGCCGAAGATCGCGAAGGCGCTGAAGAAGGCTCAGGCGGATCGCACGCCAGCGGAGCAGACCGAAATCGAAAAGCATCATCGCTTGCTTGATGCCGAATGGACGAAGCTGAACAAAGGGCTCACCGATCATCAAACCAAGTCGCCGAAGCTGCCGCCGGAACGGATGGCTCAAACGGTGGCGGAGATTGCCAAGCCGCGCGAAACTCGGTTGCATCAACGGGGCGACTTTCTCAGCCCCGGCGATGTGGTGCAGGCCGGCACGCTTGAAATATTGCCGGCAGTGCGTAAGACAGATGACAAACAGCTTTCACGCCTCGATCTGGCCCGCTGGCTCGTCTCGACCGAGAACCCCCTCACGCCGCGCGTCACCGTCAACCGCGCCTGGCAGCACTTTTTCGGCCGCGGCATTGTTGGCACGAGCGACGACTTCGGCCGCCAAGGGGATCGTCCCACGCATCCCGAGTTGCTCGATTGGCTGGCCGACGATTTTCGCTCGCGCGGCTGGAGCATGAAGCAACTGCATCGCCGCATTGTAATGTCGGCCACCTATCAACAGTCTTCCACGGTTCGCAGCGAACTCCGCGGCCTCGATCCCGACAACGAACTCCTCGCCCGGCAAACGCGCCGCCGTGTCGAAGCGGAGATTCTGCGAGATGTTTCGCTCGCCACCAGCGGACTGCTCAGCGGCCAGATCGGTGGCCCCAGTGTCCGGCCTCCGCAGCCCGCCGACTATGCGAGCATCACTTACGCCGGTAGCGCGAAGTGGGTTGAGAGCAAAGGCGCGGATCGTTACCGTCGCGGGCTGTATACGTTCTTTCAACGGACTTCACCTTATCCCATGCTCGCGACGTTCGACGCGCCGGATACGACCGAATGTGCGGTGAAGCGCCAAACCAGCAACACGCCCATTCAATCGCTCACGCTCTGGAACGATGTCGTCTTCTTTGAAGCCGCCCAGTATTTGGCCCGCCGTGTGATCCATGAAGTGCCGCCGGGGATGAGCCCCGAGCAAGTCCTCCGCGCACGAGCTACGCACGCCTTGCGGCTCTGCGTCGGCCGCGTCCCCAGTCAGGCCGAAGTGGACGATGTGGTTTCGCTCTATCAGGATCAAAGTCAATTGGCGGGAGCGAACAGCGCTGCAGCCCAGGCCGCGGCCGGCACATCGCCGCTGCCCGAGGGTATCACTGTCACGGAACTATCCGCCTGGGTGAATGTCTCGCGAACGCTGATGAACCTCGACGAATTTGTGACGCGGGAGTAGTTGGAGTTCCGGCGTTAGCCGGTTTGCATGCCGGCAATCGCCATTCGCCGGCTGAAGCCGGAACTCCAACAAGGAGATAAATAACATGCAACCATACGCAGCCGCGTTTCAATCGGCGCGTCGCAAATTTCTCACCTCGACCGGCTCGGGACTGGGTCTCGTTGCGCTGTCATCGCTTCTGCAACAGGAAGGTTTGCTGGGAGGTGAAACCGCAAACGGCGATAGTTCTAATCCGCTGTCGCCCAAACAACCTCACCACCCAGCCAAAGCCAAGGCTTGCATCTTCATCCTGCCGGAAGGGGCGCCCAGTCATATCGACTTGTTCGATCCTAAGCCCAAGCTGCAAGAACAACATGGCCAGCAGTTGCCCGCCTCGCTCACGGAGAAAGTCCGCTTCGCGTTTCTTAAGAAGGAAACGGCGGTCCTCTGGGGAAGCAAACGGAAGTTCACCAAGCATGGCAACTGCGGGATGGAACTGTCCGACTATCTGCCGCATCTGGGAAGGTGCGCCGACGACATCGCGCTCGTCCGTTCGATGCACACCGATGCTTTCAATCATCATCCGGCCCAACTGATGCTCATGAGCGGCGTGCCGCGGTTTGGCCGGCCGAGCATGGGTTCCTGGCTGACATATGGCCTGGGGAGTGAATCTCAGAATTTGCCCGGCTATGTCGTGCTCACGGCGGGTCGCGGCGGCAGCGGCGGCGTCTCGAATTGGTCCAGCGGATTCTTGCCCTCGACTTATCAGGGCGTGCTGTTTCGCGATAAGGGCGATCCGGTTTTGAATCTCGGCAATCCGCCGGGCATCACTCGCGAAATGCAGGACCGGGGTCTGGAATCATTGGGCAGTCTCAATCGCCGCCATCTGCAGGAAGTACACGATCCCGAGATCGAAAGCCGCATTGCCAGTTACGAGCTTGCCTTCCGCATGCAGACGGCTGCGCCAGAACTGGTCGATCTATCGAAAGAAACGCAAGCCCCGCTCGATCGTTATGGCTGCGAACGGGCCGAACCTTCCGAAAAGAACTTCCGCGGCGGCGGGCCGAATGTGTATAAGACGTTCGCGCGGAACTGCCTGCTCGCGCGGCGACTCGTCGAGCGGGGCGTGCGATTTGTCACGCTGGTCCATGCGTCGTGGGATCATCACAGCAATCTGGATGAAGAGCTCGCCTACAACACGGGCATGGCCGATCAACCCTTGGCCGCGCTCGTGCAGGATCTGAAAGAACGGGGCCTGCTCGACAGCACCCTGGTCGTCTTCGCCGGCGAGTTCGGCCGCACGCCGCTCGCCGAGAACCGCGGCGGCAAGTTGCCGGACAAAGTGGGCCGCGATCATCACCCCAGCGCTTTCAGCCTGTGGATGGCCGGCGGGGGCATCAAGCCGGGCCTGACTTATGGCGCGACCGATGACCTGGGTTGGTCCGTTACCGAGAACCCCGTCCACGTTAATGATTTTCACGCCACGATCCTGCATCAGTTCGGCTTCGACCATCGCCGTCTGGCACTCCCCTTCAAAGGCCTGAACGTCCGGCTGACGGATCAAGGGGGCAAGGTGGTGCGGGAACTGATCGCGTAGAATGCTGGAGCAAGACTCCTTCCTTCCCGTCTCCGCAGGCGAACCATGACCTTGCCCACACTTGGCTATTGCACCAACGTCCACGCGGGGGCGAACCTTTCCCAGACCCGCGCGAACTTGCAGCAGCACGCGGTGCGGGTGAAGCAGCTTTATTCACCCGACGCGCCGATGGGCATCGGCCTCTGGCTTTCCGCCGCGAGCGCTAAAGAACTCGTGCAGTCGCAGCAGGTAGAATCGTTTGCTGCCTGGTTGCGAGACGAGGGCCTGCTGCCTTACACGTTCAACGGCTTTCCCTATGGCGATTTTCATCAGCCGGTTGTCAAGCACCGCGTCTATGAACCAACCTGGTGGCAGCCCGAACGTCTAGCCTACACGCTGCAGCTCATCGACATACTCGATGCGCTGCTCCCAGCAGGTGAAGAAGGGAGCATTTCCACGCTGCCCATTGCCTGGGGTCAGCCTTGCCCCGATCGTGAACAGAATCAACTCGCCGCCGCGCAACTGCAGCAAGTCGCGCATTATTTGCATGACCTGGAACAGCGCACGGGCCGGTTGATTTATTTGTGCATTGAGCCTGAGCCGGGCTGTGTCTTCTCGCTGGCCGACGATGCGATTCACTTTTTCGAATGGCAACTGTTTCGCGGCGAAGGAAGCGAAGATGCCGAGATCGTCCGCCGGCACATTCGTCTCTGCCATGATGTCTGCCATGCTGCCGTCATGTTTGAAGATCAGGCCGACGTACTGGAGCGTTACGCAGCCGCGGGAATTGAAGTCGGCAAGATCCAGGTCTCCGCGGCACTGCGGATGAATCTCAACGCGCTCGAACGCCCGACGGCCACGACCATTCAAGAACATGTTGCCGAACTGGCCGGCTTCAGCGAAGAGCGATACCTGCATCAAACGTCCGTCCGCCGTCCCGACGAAACGGGCTATCCAGAGCAACTCTTCTACGAAGACCTGCATCTGGCCTTAGGCGCCGAGCGGGCTGATCCCCGCGGTGAATGGCGAGTCCATTTCCACGTGCCCATCTATCAACAAGAACTGGGCCGCCTCTCCTCCACGCAAGAACAAATCGCCCAATGCCTCGCCGCCGCCCGGCAGCACAGTTCCTGCCGGCATTACGAAGTCGAAACCTACGCTTGGACCGTCCTTCCCGCCAATCTTCGCCCGCCTGAGCTCGCCACCGGCATCGCCGCGGAACTCAATTGGTTTCGCGACTTGTGGCGCGAGATGGAATAACATTGCCCGGCTCATTGATTACGCCACGTAAGATTCGTGAGCTAAGTGACACTTTCAAGATGCCGTCGCTGCCAACTTTCGATCTCATCACGATGCGATTCATGCGGCTTCCTCCGGCGGTGAATCTTGATTCATTTTTACCCCCGTTCTCCGGCTTCTCGTGGGCTGAGCGCGCCCACCAATTCATACGGCATGTTCGCGACCGCCGCCACCGTCGCGATCACGCAATCGCAAGCCTGTCGTTGGCGGATGTGGAAAACCTTAGGGGGATTCAAGGTTCGGCCTCTTCCAACGGCCTGTTAGGGCTGCTGCGATTTTGCGATTCCTACGGATGTGGGTTTACCGAAAACGCGCCGAATGTCAGCCTCTGAAGCCGGAAGTTTTATCGACCTCTTATTTGATCGATTGACGATCATGGCCGCGGAAGGCATACCGCACGCCAAAGCCGCTCGCCAGTGATTGCCGCACTTCGGCTTGTTCGTTTTGATCGCTGTCTTTGACGTTTGGGCCGCCAGATCGTCATCGAGCCAATGACCGTGGCTGCGGTTGTAAGGAAGGACAAACCGGCGGGGCGAACGTGCGCTGAGGGCGAGCGGTTCGCAAGGTTGTGGTAAGCTATTTAGCGTACTTTCCCGAGTAATAGTTGACAAGGAAAGCCTGCAAAGAAGGAGACGTCGGCGTGGGTCGCGAATGTCCGCGGTGTGGCGAAGCATTGATGGGGGCCGTCAATCGTTGCTGGAAATGCGGCCTCGATCTGCGGGCGGAAACGCACCCCGGCACCACGACTGCTTCCGTGGTTGCGGCCGAACCGTTGATTGTCGCGGAGGTTGTGGAGTTTCAACCGGCCGAAGCAGCGATGGTTTCCACGCCAAGTCCAACTGCCGCCGACCCGGCGATGCAAATTGGGCCCGATGGTTACGTCGTACGTCGCGGCTCTCCCTTCGTCGCTGGCGCGCTGCTCTTACCGCCTCGCCAAGTGCCAGCGTTTGCGAGCGCCGCGGTCAAATCCCAGCCACCGACCTTGCAGCAATCGTATGCTTCCAATGGCGGAGCCATCGCGGCGCTGGTGCTGGGACTGTTCGGGATTGTGCTCGCGCCGCTGCGGTTCGAAGGGGCGATTGTCGGCGCGGTGGGCCTGGTGATGGGCATTTGGGGACTCTATTCGCGCCGCCGCGGCTGGGCACTGGTCGGGCTGATTCTCTGCTGCCTGGCGATTGGCATCGGCATGTATACGGGCGTGTTCTGGCTGTTTCAAACCATCAACAACGCGAACCCCTGGGAATATTGAGCCGGAATTATTTGGCTGCGGGCCAGCAATAAATCTGCTGCATGGCGCGGGCGACCAGGCCCGTGATGTCGGGCAAGCGAATCGGCTTCGAGAGAACGGAGAAAGCTTGGGCGGCGCGGGCGTCAGCTTCCAACTGCCGGTCGAGGGCGGCCGAAATCAGGATGCAGGGGAGATCCAAGTGCAGCGTCCGCAAGCGACGGATCGTTTCCAAACCTGTCAGCCGCGGCATGTGCATATCGAGCAGCAGCAGATGGACTGGTTCGCGCTGGATGACCTCCAGAGCTTCTTCCCCATCGCCGGCCAAAATGGTGCGAAACCCCCGCGGCTCAAAAATCGACCGCAACGTCTCGCGAAAATCGCGATCGTCATCAGTGATCAGCAGCGATGGGGTTTCCAATTTCATGGCGGACTCCGCGTGGGCGGCGGCGGTCATTATGGCAGCTTGGAAAGGATACCTTACTGAAAGCAATTGAAGTGCCGGAAAGGTTCGACTTCGCGTCGAATCGTCCCGCAGCGCCTCCAGTCTCATCAAAAGCGACCGGCGAGGCAATGTCAACTGACAAACTAGCATTTGCGATGAGGACCGGCTGAAGCCGGAACTCCAACAGCGGCAAGAAATAAAAAAGCCCGTCCAGGTTGGCTAACCTGGACGGGCCTATCAATACAATTTGGTTGGATTGCCAAGGGAACTCGGAAAGAGTTCTTGAATGGCTGACCTCTCACAACATGAGAACTATGTGCACGTTTGTCAGAAGAGTGTCGCCACTCGACTGACCAATCATTCCTTAGAAAGGAGGTGATCCAGCCGCAGGTTCCCCTACGGCTACCTTGTTACGACTTAGTCCCAATCACGGAGTTCGCCTTAGGCACCTTGCCCCCTTGCGGGTTGCGACAGTGCTTTTGGGCGCCCCCCACTTTCGTGGCTTGACGGGCGGTGTGTACAAGGCTCAGGAACACATTCACCGCGGTATGCTGACCCGCGATTACTAGCGATTCCGGCTTCATGCAGGCGGGTT
>JAYTUF010000288.1:0-2202 GCA_043744755.1 Anatilimnocola sp. | reverse complement strand
GCTGCGAACCCTTCGGGTTCAAGGCAGGGGCAAAAGCCGGTCAGTCGTTGAAGACGGTGGCTAAGCGGTTGTTCGCTCCGAGTTGTTATCTATGTGCTGTTCCGTTGTTCCCAATCGTTTCAAGGAGTTGTCTCATGATTCAAAGATCTTTTCACCCCGCCTGGTTGCTCGTGTTCGGAATGTTGCTCGCCCCACTGGGCTGCGGCGGTGGTAATCCAGCCGTCCCCCTAGTTACGCCGCCGAAGGCCGAGCACGCTCATCCCCACAATGGTCCGCACGGCGGCATCCTGATCGAATTGGGCGAGGAAGAATATCACGCCGAGCTGGCGCACGACGATGCAACCAAAACCGTCACTATTTATGTGCTCGGCAAAGACGCCAAGACCGCGGTGCCAATCGCCGAAACGGAACTCACGCTGAACCTAGTGATAGCTGGCGAACCGCTCCAATCCAAATTCGCAGCCGCGCCCCAAGACGGCGACCCTGCCGGGCAAGCCTCGCGGTTCACGCTTGTCGATGAAAAAGTGTTGGAAGCCCACGACGCCAAAACCACCACTGGCCGCTTAAACATCACGATTGCGGGCAAACCCTACGTCGGCAAATTAGACAACGCCGAGCATGGTCATGAGCATAAGTAGCAAGCCATGAAATAGTGTGTGGTTCGTTTGTAGTTTGTAGTACTCGAACTATCGATCAATGTCAGGGCAAACAAGGAGCCGCGCACGGAGCCCCGGTGCCACAGCACCGGGCGCAGTAAGCGGATTGGACAAGTGGACCTGACATTGATCGCTAGATGGACTACTACTAACTGACCCACAACCGTCACCACCCAGAACCCGCCGCCCATCTCACCCCACCGCGGCAGCGACCGCAGGCCGTCGTCGCTGATTGGCTGCCACACCACAAAGCCGTCCGCCGTTTAACGACACAACTCAGCCGCCGGGGGTGCCTCGGAAGACGTTGACTCCGATGAACCAATTTGTCGGCCCTGGTCAGCTTCAGCCGTTAGTTCGGCTCGTTGCTTCGGTGAGACAAGCCTGTCGCCTAGTGCGGCCTGGCGTTGGCGCAGGCCCGCGAAGTATGCCTTAATGTCAAAGTTGCATTCCGCTGCCAGTTTTTCGCGGGTGCAATGGATTTCTGCAACAATCGGGTCTTCCCACATGACGCTATTCTCCCATGAGTTCTTCGGGCGTGCAAATGATCGGCATTTTGAAGCCCAACTTTTCGCACACCACTGCTAATCTTCGTGTTATCTGGGCGTTTGCCAAGTGCTTGCAGTTCCAGGTCAACAGATAGTCAACTTTGTGAACAGCCGACACCGCGACGTGAGCGGCGTCAGGAAACGCGTGCGGTGGCAAGACGCCCGCAGCCATGATTGCTTGCGCCAAGCCTTCTGTTTCTTCCGTTACTTTGAGAATAGGCAGTCCGCTGATGATTGCCGATCGTTTCTGGATTTCCGTAGCGTCGCCAACCGACGCCTCATCGACAACTACCTGCGATACCGAGGTCTCGAATAGACTTCGCCGATTGTCCCACCATTCCTGCGTCGTCTGTTGGTGCGCGGCCACAAGCAAATCACGACTCGGCCGAGCGACCAGGTAGCTGATGAACGACGTTTCGAGGTAAACCGATTCCATGCGGATTCCTTGGGTGGCCACTCTTCAAATAGGGCCGGCGAACAGTTCTTGATTTGCTTGTCGTATTACTCGGTCGCGAGTTTGCTCTCTCTTTTCCACTCCAGACGTTCGGCAGCAGCCTGCTTTCTCTCTTCGTCCCTTTTTTGCACGCTCCTCGGCCTGCAAGCGCTGAAGACTTGCGAACGTCTGAGCAATTGCTCTGATTTTGAACTTAGGGAAATTCTCGCACGCGCGAATGGACGTAGCAACTCTTGCGCACGAGAACAGTGCGCACTCTCACCGGGAAGTGTATGGCATCCAAATTAGCCGCGGCAGCGGCGATAGCTGCCTAGCCCACGGCGTGAGCCGTGGGTAAACGGTGCCATGAAACGCAAAAGCGTCGGAAGGGGCGCCAGAACTTGGGTGCGAAATTACGTCCTCGAATCTATCGCCCCTTCCGGGGCTAGGTGGATTCATGCGCCGCGTCGCCCACGGCTTTCGCCGTGGGCTGTTGCGCCTGTGAAGGCGATTGAATGGTCGGGTGAAAGTCCCGATCGGGAGTGACGTTACCCTCCCGTAGTGAACT
>JAYTUF010000287.1:0-2202 GCA_043744755.1 Anatilimnocola sp. | reverse complement strand
GGCGGAACGTGCGGTGGTCTATATCGTCACGCACGACGCCCTCGGCAACCGCACCGCTTCGGGGAGCGGCTTTGTCGTTTCCAAGGATGGCATGATCGCCACGAATCATCACGTCATGTCGCGCGCGGTCAAAGCCGAAGTGCAATTTCGCGATGGCACGCTGCACCAAGTGCTGGGATATCGCGGCTATGATCCCGAGCACGATCTGGCTTTGATCGCCATCAAAGATCCGCCGGCCAACAATCCGTTTTATGAACTTCAAGACCCGAACCAACTGCGGCAAGGCGATCCGCTGACCGCCATTGGTCACCCGGCTGATTTCAAGTTCACGGTGACGACCGGCATTGTGTCGGCAGTGCGGAAGAGCTCGGAACTGCCAGATCAGTATCGCCAGTTTCTGACGTCACCGCCCGAAGCGACTTGGATTCAAACGAATGCGGCCATCTCCGGCGGCAACAGCGGCGGTCCGCTGCTGAACCGCTTCGGCGAAATCGTGGGCCTCAACACCTGGATTGCGCAAGGCTCGAACCTGGGCTTTGCAATTCATGTGAAGCATTTGATCGACCTGTCGAAGAAGCTGGAACCGGCCGTCCAGCCACTTCCGCTGCCCGACTTGGGCCTGATCGTCGATCCCAAGGTGGCGGCCATCATGCTCGATTTCGAGAAAGAGCAACAGGTGTTCATCGCGTCGTTGCGGACGGTGACGAACGCGGCCGAACTGAGCAAGATGGCTCAGGATCGCGATCCGTCGCCGTTCTATATCTCGCGGCTCCTCGCTTTAGCAGCCAATGATTCGCCGGTGGAGATGCGCCGCGAAGCGCTCGTGCAGGCCTGTCGCATGATTCGCAACACGCCCCGGCCAAGTGCCGCGAGCCGCGAGGTGCTGGACAAGATTCAAGCTTTCGTCGGCGATCGCGCGCTGAGCGAAGCGGCCCTCGGCCTCGCGAACAATACGTCAAAAGAGTCGATTGCCTTCTTGCAGCGGCTGATCAAAGAAAACCCGCATAAGAATGTGCAAGCGGCCGCCTGTTTCAGTCTGGCGACCGCCCTCTCGCGGACGGCACAGGGTCATCAGCCCGAAGTGGTCGCGCTGCTGGATCGTTGCATCGATGAATATGGCAGCCTGCGACTCCGTGGCCAATCGATCAAAGACCTGGCCACGCCGACGCGGAACGAGTGGAAGCATCTGAGCATCGGTTGCATCGCCCAGAACATCAGCGGCGATGACATTCAGGGGCAGAAATTCGATTTGAGCGAGTTTCGCGGCAAGGTCGTGTTTCTCGATTTCTGGGCCGACTGGTGCCCCTATTGCCGTGAGATGTATCCGACCAACCTCAAGCTGCAGGAACAACTGAAAGACAAGCCGTTTGTGATTGTGGGCGTGAATGGCGATCAAAAGGATCGAGCCCAGCACGTCGTCAATCAAGGTCAAGCCACTTGGCGCAGTTGGTATGACGGCCCGCAAGGTGAAATCGCCAAGGCTTGGAACCTGACGAGTTGGCCGACGACCTACCTGCTGGATGGTCAGGGTCGCATTCGCTATAAGAACCTGCGTGGCGAAGAACTGGAGAAGGGGATTCAAGAACTGCTCAACGAGACCGCGTTTGAGTTGCCCGGCGATCTCATTTCGGCCAACGCCCCGTGGAAGTATCGCGACGATGGTTCGGCGGTGGGTTCGCAATGGACCGCCGCCGACTTCGACGATTCGACTTGGAAGCCCGGCAGCGGCGTCATCGGCTACGGCATTGGGGACGAGACCACCAAGTTGCAAGTTTCGCCCATTGGTCAGGATAAACCGCTCACGACTTACCTGCGGACGACGTTCGACGTGGCCGATCCCAGTTCCATCCGCGACCTGGCTCTCACCACGTGTTACGACGACGGGATGGCCATCTATTTGAATGGACAGGAAGTTTTACGGACCAATCTGGCCGTCGGCGCCGATCATGCCCAGCCGGCTGCCAGTGGCCGGGAAGTAGACATCGTGCAGCATGATTATTTCCCGGTCGATCCCAAGCTACTGAAGCCGGGCAAGAATGTGATCGCCGTTGAAGTGCATCAAGAGAGTGTGTGGAGCGCCGACCTGCGGTTTTCCCTCACGCTGAGCAGCAATCAGATCGAGAAGTTAGCGGCCGAAGCCGAGAACATGGAGTCGCCGAATCAAGGGACCGCGATCCGCATGCTGGGTGAAATGGAAGCGGC
>JAYTUF010000286.1:0-2205 GCA_043744755.1 Anatilimnocola sp. | reverse complement strand
GCACCTGTCACGGCGCGAAGGATGGGAAGAACGGGTTTAAGCTATCTTTGCGGGGCTATGACGCTCTGTACGATCATCGCGCGCTGACGGACGATCTGGGTGCTCGGCGGTTCAATCGTGCCGCACCGGATCAAAGCCTGATGCTGCTCAAGGCCACTGGTACGGCGCCGCACGTCGGCGGGGCGCGGATGAATGTGGACGATCCGTACTACAACCTGATCAAGGAATGGATCACGCAGGGAGTGAAGCTCGATTTGAAGGCCGCCCGCGTGACCAAGATCGACGTGTACCCGATCAACCCCATCGTGCCGCGGCCCGGCATGAAACAGCAAGTAACGGTGACGGCCACTTTTGCCGATGGCACGACTCGCGATGTAACCCGCGAAGCTTATATCGAAAGCGGCGACATCGAGCGGATTGAAGCCGACAGTATGGGCGTGCTGACGACGCTCCGCCGCGGTGAATCGCCGGTGCTGATTCGCTATGAAGGGGCTTACGCCGCGACCACGATCATTTGCATGGGCGACCGCAGCGGCTTTGCCTGGCAGCAGCCGGCGTCGAACAATTATCTCGACGATCTGGTCTATAAAAAACTGCAGCAAGTGAAGGTGCTGCCCAGCGACCTCTGCAGCGATGACGAGTTCATCCGCCGGCTGTATATCGATCTCACCGGCCTGCCGCCCACTGCTTCGCAAGTGAAAGCGTTCTTTGCTGACACTCGCGAGAGCAAAATCAAGCGCGATTTGCTGATTGACAACCTCGTCGGCAGCAGCGAATTCGTCGAAAACTGGACGAACAAATGGGCCGACATGCTGCAGGTCAATCGCAAGTTTCTGGGCGAAGAGGGCTCAATGGCTTTGCGAAATTGGATCAAGGACGCGATCGCCTCGAACAAGCCCTACGATCAGTTCGCGCGGGAAGTGCTGACCGCCCGGGGCAGCACGCTCGAAAATCCGCCGGCCTCGTATTTCAAGGTGCTGCGCGACGCTGAGAATGCGATGGAGAACACCACGCACCTGTTCCTGGCCGTGCGGTTCAACTGCAACAAGTGCCACGACCATCCCTTCGAGCGCTGGACGCAAGATCAGTACTACAGCATGGCTGCCTATTTCGCGCAGATCGGGCGGAAGGAAGACCCGGTCTATGCCGGCCAGAAGATCGGCGGTTCGGCCGTCGAAGGGGCCACGCCTCTGGTGGAAGTGATCTTCGATACGCCAGGGGGCGACATCAAGCACAACCGCACTGGCGAGATCAGCCCGCCTTCGTTTCCTTACACCCATGCCGACATTGCGCCGGCCACTGCTGCCCGGCGGCAACAATTGGCCCAGTGGATGACCTCGAAAGACAATCAATACTTTGCCAAGAGCTATGTGAATCGCCTCTGGGGTTATCTGTTTGGCGTCGGTATCATTGAGCCCATCGACGACATTCGCGCCGGTAATCCGCCGACGAACCCCGAATTGCTCGACGCGCTCACAGCCGACTTCGTCAAGTCGAATTTTAATGTCCAACACATGCTGCGGACCATTTGCAAGTCGCGGGCGTATCAGCTTTCCGTCAAGACGAACAAGTGGAACGAAGACGACGGCATCAATTATTCGCACGCCCTGCCGCGGCGATTGACGGCCGAGACCCTGTTCGATGCGATTCATATTGCCACTGGTTCTCAGCCGCGTCTGCCAGGCGTGCCGGTCGGTTTCCGCGCGGCTCAGTTGCCTGACGCGGGCATTTCCGATCCATTCCTCGATGATTTTGGCAAGCCCGTCCGCGAGAGTAGCTGCGAATGCGAACGCTCGTCCGGCATGGTGCTGGGACCGATTTTGAAGTTGATCAATGGCCCGACGGTGGCCAATGCACTGGCCGATCCGGGCAGCGAACTGAGCAAGTTCGTCGCCACGGAACCGGACGACACGAAGCTGATCCGCGAAGTCTTTTTGCGGTTCCTGGCCCGCGAACCTTCCGAAACGGAGATCAAGTTCTCGAAGGAAGCGCTGCTAGCCACCAACGGCGAAGTGGAAGTGGCGACGAAAGCTCTCGCCGCTTACGAAGCCACGTTGCCGGCGAAAGTCACTGCCTGGGAAGCGACCGCGGGCAAGCCGGCCGTTTGGACAACGCTCGACCTGGCCGAAATGAAGTCCGCCGTCGGCGCTGCGTTCAAAAAGTTGGATGACAAGTCGGTGCTGGTGACGGGAGCGATGGGTAAAG
>JAYTUF010000285.1:0-8515 GCA_043744755.1 Anatilimnocola sp. | reverse complement strand
TTTTCTTCAGCGCTGAAAATGCCGCTTTGAACCGTGGGCAATTCCGCGATAGATGTTCCCGCGTGCAATCTGCTTTTGCTGCAACCGCGGTGATCGTCGTTAGGTCAGGGTACTTGGCCAGCACGGCAAGGGCTCGTTCCTCAGCATCGGGCGATGCATCGCCGCTTACCTTCCCCGCCGCCGCCGGTTCACCCGCAGCCACGATTACCGCCGGTGGCGTTAGCCGTTTCAGCATTTCCACAGTTGCGGCAAACGCGTTGCAGGACCACGCTGTTTTTCTGTACTCGCGAAACCGAATCGGCAACCCCAGCAACTCGATTCCCCAGATGCTCGCCGGGTCAGGCAAGGGGGTAAGATTCGCGGCGCGATTCGCGAGAATCCACGCGCCTGCCTGCTTCGCAATTGTGAGCCAGTGAAGTGCAGCCACTCGGCCAGACTCGCCATAGTGGAGTGAGCAAGCCCAATGCCCGTGCGGACCATTGATTGCGCCCAGCGGCGATTCAATGTAGCCGTCGTCGGGGTACTCGTCGGGGTCGATCAGCCGATTATCGGAATCAACTTCATGGACCATGAAGTAGACTCGCGAGTCTCCATTCTCGCCATAAGCCGCCGTTGCTGAAGTCAGCAGCGATTGAAACGACGCAGTTCCAGGTGATGCAGTGTCCGTTGCCATCGTCCGCCCCTTGCTTGGCTTCCCTTGCGTGTGTAAGAAAATCGCGGGGAAACCGGGCAAGGTCCGGGTTTCGTGGATCAGCATAGCCCCGCGATATTTGATTGTACGGCCTACGCAACCTTGAATTCCACCCGCAGCAAGTTGGTAACTTGTTCGGTTTGTCGTACCATGCATGACCTACAAGGCTTGAATACATTTAATCGACGAAATCGGTAATTGCGCCTGTTCAGGCAAAACCGGGAGGCTATACATGAGTCGTTTTAGGTTTAGCTTGGCATCCATGTTTGTTTGCGTTGCAGTTGTGTCTTTATTCCTTGGATATCATGTCGACTGGATGCGCCGGCGCGCACGGTTACGCATGGACGTTAGAATTGAACAGTTTCAATTCACAGGGACGGGGAAGGACGCCCCTGGTTTGCTTGGTTGGTTCGGCGATCACGGAAACGCGTATCTCATCGTTCGTGATCCATCGCCCGGCGAGATGAAGTACATTGAACGGATGTTTCCTGAGGCAAACGTGAGCGTAGACACACGCGGGGAGACAAAGTGAGTAGGTTAGGGTAAGCGCACATCACTGCCACCCTTGTGCCTTGGGGTAGGCTGCTGGGATTGAGGGGCAATTCAAAGAGGTCAGGCTTCATTAGGCGAGGAAAAGGGTTCAAGCTTTATTAAAGTTTTCGTAGGCATGAGTACCAATCATCGGAGAAAACATATGCCAGAAACAAATCGCTCCACTCGCCGAACGCTCCTGCATAGCTTGCTCGCCAGCCTGTTCGCACTCTTCTTCGTCCGCCTTCCTGCGTTTCCCATCGTCTCCGCCGCCAATCGGAGCCAAGGCGACCCTGCGCTCAAACCGGAACCGCCCAGCGATTGGACATATCACGAGTATGGATATGACCCAGAAGACTCGCTCAAGTCGGCGGGGTGGCTGTGTTTTCGCGATAGCGATAACACGGCCGGGCTGCGAGAAGCAACGGATTATTGAGGATGGATCGCGTGGTTGCTGCTCAGCCGTGTTAGGCTGACGCCAAACACAGCCAACGCGCCGCAACTGCTCGCCAAGCAAAGGTCTACCCAGTGGAATTGGAATCCGGCGTTACTGGGCGGTATGGGGTATCAGCTGCCGGTTTTCTAAATGGCCCATGAATCTGAGCCAGCGCGATCGACTCAGATAACTTCTCTGTCCATTTCAAGATTCGATTCTTCTGGTCGCCACCTTTGTCGTAATCTATCCGATTGATCTGAATCGCCGTGCAATGCGCGAAAGGTTCTCCGTATTGGCGATCAAGCCCATCGGGCGGGTGGCACGGCGTGTACTCACCCGTGTCTTTGCTGGTCTTATGGGATAACGTTCCTGGCCGGACCTGGACGGCGTAGATCCCGGAACGCAGGGCACGGTCCGCGCACCTAAATTGCAGTACGTGATTGGCACCAAGAATGTTCAGCGGCTAGCAAGGCAATTGTCGATAAACGGCTCTTTTCAAGGCGGCTAGCCAACCGTCGTAAGTAACAAGTGAATAAGTACTGAGCATCGACACTCGCAAATCCAGGGTGATCGCGTAAGGTATTGCACAGATTGGTCTTGAGGTGCGCGGACCGTGGAACGCAGGGGGCGGCAATGGCTGGGGGAAATAAAGTCGGCAGGAGCATTTGGTGGGAAAGCTGGCGGCGGCCCGCCCTGTTATGGCTGCGCGAAAGCACGGCCACTTCCATTAAAAAAAGGGGCCACACCGCCGAATCGGTGAGTAACCAGCCGTGAAGAAACACGCCCCGCCCATCGTCGCCATTGTTCTGCTGCTCCTGCCGGTGCTGTATGTGGGGAGCTATCTGGCGCTGGTGTGGCCGGATGCGGAACGATTCAACAGGGCGGACAGCAGGAGCGACTTTCCGACCTACCGATATGAAACCGAATCGTGGGCCTGTCGCCTCTACTGGCCCCTGGAGCGGATCGACCGCAAGTTGCGACCGGGGGCCTGGCAGCCGTGACTATCACACAGGGCCAATGCTAACGTACCGTGCGTGGTTCGGAGGGACAGTATTCCAAAAATTTTCCCGCAACCGTTTACGCCAGCACGATCAGGGAGGGCGACGCTCCCGCGGAGCCGTGAACTGCGGTTTGACGTCGCGCCCCGCGGCGGCTCGGCAGGAGCCTCGCCCTCCCATCCCCGGCCGACCGGGCCTCGGGGCTGTGCTGGCGTGAACGCTTACAAATTTTCCCGCAACTCGGACCAACCTAGTCACAGGTGGAACGTCTAATCAATGTGGCTGATTGCGGCAACTTGCGCGCTCGATGATTCGTGGCGGGCTGAGGGTCCGGGGCCGGATGTTTGTTCTTTGACAATTCGCGATTCGTTGTTGGAAGTGTCTTGCACCACTCCCCAAGAGAGGCGTTATCAGTGCTGAGGCTGTTATCAGCAAAGGGTTATCAGTCAGGGAATACGTGGGCGATGAGACCCGATGAATATCGCAGCGGGTACGGGCTATCATTTACAGGACCACCCATTTGAGCTATTATCAGAAAGCTGGGCGATTACCGTTATCGACTCTCTATAATTCGTCGCAAGCCGTTGCAACGACTATGGTTGTGGCAATGTTGATGATGCTAATAATCGCCTGCAAAAGTGTTATCAACGGGCTTTGGCAGCATTGGCAATTTGCGTAAGGTATACTGGCAGGTCGATCCTGTCACCGTTTTCCGTCAAACCCTGTCTTCTTCACTCCCTATGGCCAGCGAAGCTCTTGGCATTCTCGAAGTCACCGGTTTTACGCCGGCGATGGCTGCGCTCGATGCCATGGAGAAGGCCGCGGGCGTGCGGCTGTTTCAGGCTGAATCGAACGATTGGCTGGGGATGGTGCTGAAGGTGAAGGGGGATGTTTCGGCCGTCGCCGCCGCGATTGAGGCGGGCAAGGAACAGGCCCTGCGGATGAACGGCAAGCCCGTTTCGACGGTGCTGAACAATCCCGATGAGCGGGCTTGGAAAGCTCTGGAAAGCCCGCTGGAATCCAGTCCGCTGCTGATGCAACCGACCGTGAAGAACCCGAATTACGAAGCTTTGGGCGCGATCACCGCGCAGGAGAGATCTGTGGCCGATACCCCGTCGTTTGCTCTCGGTTTTATCGAAACGCAAGGCTTCACCGCCGTCTTTGAAGCCATCGACAGCGCCTGTAAAGCCGCCAATGTCGAAGTGCTGGGCAAGGAAAAGCTCGGCGGCGGTTACATCACCGTGATCATCAAGGGTGACGTCGCCGCGGTGAAGGCTGCCGTTGAAGCAGGCACCGCGAAGGTCGGTGCGCTGGGCAAGTTGATTGCCGGGCATGTGATCGCGCGGCCAAGTGCGGCGGTTCTGTCGCTGCTGCCAAAGTAGCACGAACCCCCTGGTTCGTGCGCCTGCGACTTCGTCTGCAGCAATGGCTGCAGACTACTGATACCGCCGGTCCCGACCGAGATTCGGCCCGAACGTATCCGTGCCTAGTCCGCCGAAGAGCCAATCATCGCCCGCGTTGCCATCCAGGTGATCGTTGCCGGAGAGGCCATAGAGATAGTCTTGCCCCGCGCCGCCCAGGATCGTATCGGCGCCTGATCCGCCGAACAGAAAGTCGTTTCCGTCGCCGCCGAGAATGGTCGAGGGAGTCGCAATCAACAGGAGCGATACCCAATCGTTGCCGCCCCGCGCATCGAGCGAAACATTCTGCACAGCATTGGCCGCGTATTGTCCCATTTGCCGGCCACCGAGCCAGACATAGAGCGACGAACCGATTCGTTGCAGCGTAATAATATCGGCCTGGTCGGTGCCATAGATGGCGAGCGTGCCGTTCACAATGCCCGCTGTCGCCTGCAAGGCTTGCGTGCGGAAGAATCGCTGGGCCACGTATTGGCCGATGCTGGTTCCCGCGGTCAGACCGTCTTCGTTATCGAACCGCCAGTGAATGCCGCCGTAAAGCCGGCTGTCGGCCGATTCCTGCGCGGCTTGCGTGAAGCTGGTGAACGAACGAGCGCCGGCCATCGGGTTCTCCGAGGGGAGCGTGAAAGCAATGTTGTCGCGGCCAAAGAACGACTTCAGCACCGCGGTGGCGGCGCCCGAGAAGGTTGAATGGCCGGACGTGTACGACGGAAACGGCGGCGTGGTCAGGAGCGGCGTCCAGGTTGCGTCGGCAGTGGTCGCGGCGTTGCCATCAGTGTCTGCGGCGCGAATGCCGGTGACAGGCCGCCAGAAGTTGGTGTCGAATTTTACATTCCAGCACTGAATGGCTGCGTCTGCCAGGGCCACATTCAGCATCGCGAACAGGCGAGCATTCTGGGCCAGGCTGGTGTTCTGTGCGTCTGCCACGATGCCCGCGAGCATGTTGAGATGACCTGGCGGCGTGGCCGTCCCGCCGCCATTGGCCCAGAAACGGGCGATGGCGGTTTGATCGGCGGTGCGGGTTGCGCTGGTCAAGGAGCCGATGGCCTTCACCTCATTGAATGCGGCGGTGTATTCCGCGGATGTCAGCGCCGGCGGCGCACCAGGCGTGAACTGATTGCCCGCCGTCAAGGCAAACGGCGTGACGTTTCCCCAACCCGGCAGCAATGCGGGCGCGTTTGCCGGTGGCGTGGGAATCCAATCGCCGGGAGCGGCGCCAGGGACATAAGGCGTGACGGTGGTCGAGCCATCGGTGCTGCGACGAGCGAGAATTTGTGTGGCGACCTGTGTGCCGAGTGTAACCCCGGCCGTTTCCGCAGCGCCATCCGGCACTGCGGCTAGCGAGGTCGTCAATTGAGCCGCAAACGTCGCCGCCTGGGCTGGGAATAATGTCGTGAGGACTTGCTGCGCGGCTGCGGCTACCGCTGCTTCGCGCGAAGCGCTGGGCGGCGCGAGCAACTGCACGGCGTATGGCTTGTAGGTCCGTTCCAGCGAATTCACCGCGTCATAAATGGCCGTGTGGAGAATCGCCAGAGCGCGGGCGGCCACCGGCGGCGGCGTGCTGGCCGTACGAATCGCAGCCAGCGCGTGCTCGTTCCAGTCAAGAACCATATCGGCGGCAAACAACTCGCGGGCAGCAAGCGTTTCGAACGAAAGTTGGCGTACGATAAGTGAAGGCTGCTGGATGCGGCGAGACATTAAGGGACTCACGGGATCGTGAAAAGTGACGTAGGGGAATTGATCCCCATCGTACTCCAGCGGCAAGGTCTCTCCAATCGCTCCAGCTTTCCAATTATCGGATCTGCGATTCTTCGGCCCCTCTCGCCCTCTCCTGCAAACTCGCCTTGATCGTCAGGCCCTGATTGCTTACGGTCATAGCTGATTCCCCAACCTCAAAGAGGAGCCAACATGAGCATTGGTTCACTCGGAGCGATCGGCAGCCTGGCCGCGGCTCCCACAACGCAACGCACCAGCGACGTCGAAAAGACCCAAACCGCCGCCGCGGAAAAGACCCGCGCGGGCGATGCCGCCCAAATCGCCGAGCGGGCCGCTGGCATTGGCGAAACCCAAGAAGAATCCCAAGCCGGCGAACGGGACGCGGATGGCCGGCGGCTGTGGGAGATGTCGCAACCCAAGCCGGCCGAAAAACCAGCCGACGATTCCGCCGCGCTCAGCCAGGCGAAAGACCCCACCGGCGCTGCCGGTGGGCAACTCGATCTCACCGGCTGAAAAGGATCAGTCGTAACGCTCGCCTTCGAAGGCCGCGATCAAGCGGCTACGGAAAGGTTGAGAGGGAGACAATCTCGCTCGATTTGCTCCCTCTCCCTGAATCCCCGCGAGCCCATCGCGAGAACCGTTGCCCAACAGTTGTCGATGACCACTTAGCAGCGAATCGGCGGTCAAATCCTGCTGCATCGTGGGTGACGTCCGCAGATCGAGTGTGAACGGCGCTTCGGCCCGCTGGTCTTCCGCGGGCGTGACGAGTCCGCTGCCCGGCGAATGACCAAAGGCAAAGAACCTCGCTTGCCGGCGACCTTCGGCTTCGTTGGCATTGACCGGAAACGTATCGTGACTGCGACCGCCGGGGTGCGAAACGTGATAACTGCAACCGCCAATTGCGCGGTTCAGCCAGGTATCGATCACATCGAATACGAGTGGCGAATGCACGCCGATCGTCGGATGCAAACAGGACGGAGGCTGCCAGGCCCGATACCGCACGCCGGCCACAAACTCACCATTCACACCCGTCGGATGCAACGGCACACGTCGGCCGTTGCAAGCAATCACATGCCGCGAATCGACGAGCCCGCTGACCTTCACTTGCAGCCGCTCAACGGATGAATCGACATAGCGGGCCGTGCCGTTGCTCGAACCCTCTTCGCCCAGCACGTTCCAAGGCTCGATCGCCTGCCGCAGTTCAACCTTGAGGCCGCGTTGTGAGATTTGTCCCAGGGACGGAAAGCGGAATTCAAAGTGCGGCGCGAACCAGGCTTCTTGGACTGAGAAGCCCGCGTGGCGGAGTTCAAACAAGACGTCTTGCAGATCTTGTTGAATGAAGTGCGGCAGCGCAAAGCGATCGTGCAGTTCCGTGCCCCACCGCACCAGCTTGGCGCGATAGGGTTCGTGCCAGAACCGAGCGACGAGCGACCGCAGCAACAACTGCTGCACGAGGCTCATCTGCCAATGCGGCGGCATTTCAAAGGCCCGCATCTCCAGCAACCCGCGGCGGCCGGCGGTCGAGTCGGGCGAATAGAGCTTGTCGATGCAGAACTCGGCGCGGTGCGTGTTGCCGGTGAGATCAGTCAGCAGATTGCGGAATGCGCGATCCACCACCCAAGGCTTCGCATTTCGATCGTTGCGTAGTTCCTGAAAGGCAATTTCCAGTTCATACAGCGAATCATTGCGGGCTTCATCCACCCGCGGCGCTTGACTCGTCGGCCCCAGGAATAGACCCGAGAACAAGTACGACAAGGCCGGATGATTGTGCCAATACGAGACCAGGCTGCGGAGCAAATCGGGCCGTTGCAGCAGCGGACTCTCGGCAGGCGTGGGGCCACCCAGCACAATGTGATTGCCTCCGCCGGTTCCCGTGTGCTTCCCATCGAGCATGAACTTTTCGGCCGTCAAGCGCGATTGATGGGCTGCTTCATAGAGCGCCTCGGTGTTCGCGGCCAGTTCATCCCAGGTCGAAGCTGGGTGAATATTGACTTCGATCACGCCCGGGTCGGGAGTGACCGAAAAGTTCTGCAGCCGATGATCGTGGGGCGGACCATAGCCTTCGAGTTGCACCGGAATGTTAAGTTCGGTCGCGGTGGCTTCGAGGGTGGATACCAGATCGAGATAATCTTCCAGCAATCCCAGCGGCGGCATGAAGACGAACATCGTCCCGCCTCGCGTTTCGACGCACAACGCCGTGCGGACGGTATTCGCTGCGGATTGCCCCGCTGCGGGCGGTGTATCGCCTTGGGTCTGAAAGCGGACGAGCGTCTCGTGGCGAAGATCGATTCCACTCATTCCAGAGCTGGTCGCGCCTTGTCCGTTGGTTCCCTGACCATTTTCCGGCTGCAGGGGCGGACCAAAGTTCTGTTCCCAAATCGACTGTGGCCGATTGGCGGCATCGTATCGAGCCAGCAAGTCGCCCGAAGTAGGCGAACAATAAACACCGTCGCTGGCAACTGGAAGCGGCGGCAGCGCTGCGAACGGATCGATCTCATCTTGCTTGAACATGTCCAGGGGCGAAACCCAGGGGATGCTATCCAGCGGCAAGCGGAGACCCATGGGCGAATCGCCGGGGGTTAAAAACATGTGGTCTCGGCGGAGGAACCAACTGCCGCTGACCCAGTACGATCCATCGCGCGTGTGAATCCGCTGAATCGGTATCGCATAGCCGACAACCTTTTCCAGCCCATGATCGAAGATTTTGGCGAGGCGGGCACGTTCT
>JAYTUF010000284.1:0-8529 GCA_043744755.1 Anatilimnocola sp. | reverse complement strand
GGCGGATAAGGCGGGCAGCGCCGGCGGTCCAGTTGCGGCAAACAAGTGAGCATCCGCGGCCGGCGGTTTCTCCGCGAGGTTCGCAGCCGGTGCCGCAGCAGCTACATCAACGGGCACAACACCTTGCAGGAAGTTGAGCACGCGGCCGGCATAACTTCCCGAGGTGGTTCCCTTGCCCGAGCCAAACAGCACACCGGCGAGTTCGCCTCGCTCGTTGAAGATCGGTCCGCCGGAATCTCCTTGTCGAGCTTCGGCCGCGACTTCAACCATTTCATACGGCAGATTCGTCGCCGGCGAAACATACTGCGTGCAGCGACCAGCCGCGGCCCGGTATTCGCCCGAACCATAGCCGGCAATGCAGAGCCAATCGCCGGCCCGCGGAGCATGTTGCGAAATGGGCAAAGGTTGAGCGCTCGGCGGCTTGCGAATGCTCAGCGCGGCCAGATCCCAATCGCGATCCTGCTTGACGACCGTCGCTTGCGTTTGAAAGCCATCAGGAAAGAAGACATAGATAGGCCCGGAAGCATCGCGGACGACGTGCCAGTTCGTCACTAGCAGGCCATGCTCGCCGCGGACGTCGATCAGCGTTCCGCTGCCGAACGAGACGCCGGTTTTCTCCGGCACCACAATGCGGGCAACCGATGGATGCGCAATCTTCGAGATCAAATGACCGGCCGGTTCGCGGGCGGGCAAAGCGCCGCCGCCGTTGGCGGGGAGCCAGGACTGAGCGGAAGTTGGCGAGACAAACCAGACAGCGATGAAGAGCACTGCGCAGCACCGACTCACCTCAGGCGAGACTCGCAGAATCTGCAAGCGCGCTGGGCGAGTGTTCGTACTGAGTGGGTTGCCTGCCAAAGTTACACCTGGCCGTCCGCCATGCAAGGTGAGTTGCGCTTCTCTCCTTCAATCGACGTTCGTCGATCCCAGGCTGGAGCTTCGGCTGGCTTGCTCGCACAACGGGCGGATGCGACACAACACTCAGAAGAGACAGAACCGCGGATTTTCGCACAAACCTCACAGCGGACGACCGGTGGCAATGAACCTGTGGGTTGTGCCGAGTCTCGACGTCCGCCACACCACCGGGCGGCGGTACTTTTGCGACGCCCGGACGTTTAAGGGAGTGGGCGATGCTGCGCGCTTGGCGGCCCCCGTCTGGCGGCATATATTCAGATTGGCCTGCATGACGGCCGCATGAACAACGGTTTTCGCGAGGCGGCTCGCCGGGATATTCTCACAATGACTTCTCACAACTGGCTGATTTTACTGCTCCTGGGAGGATTATTCTGTTTGCCGGCCGGTGACCTGCTGGCTCAAGGCAAAAAAGGGGGCGGCAACACCCTCGCGCGCCGGTTGCCCGCCAAGTTTCAAACGCTGACCAATGACCAGGCCCGGGAAGTAGGGCTCCTCTCCGAACTGAACGTGCTCTGGATCGGCGATGTGCGGGAAACTCCCGGTTTCGATCCCGTCGTCGATTTGTTCGGCCCCTTCGGCGGTCAGCGGCCCGAAGTGGATGAAGATGTGCCGGCCGGAACAATCCCGCCGCCGCCGATTGAAGAAAACGAACGCGGCCTCGTGGTACTCTCCGGCCTGAGCCGCGAGCAGATCAACGACCTGCTAACGCTCGTCAAAGAACAGAAGTCACAACAGGCCGCCTACAACCTGAGCCGGGCCAAGCTGATCTCGAAGTTGCGGCAGGTGCGGGACCGCGAAGTGAAAGAGACTCCGGCGGAGATTCGCACGCACGAGCGGGAGGTCGTCGATTTGGGAAAAGAGATGGGCGAGCACGAAGCCCGCCTGGCCGTGAACCAGGCCTGGGCCTTCATTCAGTTTGAAGCGAAGTTCGGCCTTGAACAGAAGAACTATCTCCGCAGACTGCGCGAGGACCCCAGCGCGTTCAAACTCGATTCGCCGGCCGTCAAAACGGCTCGCGAAATACTGACGCAGCTCGAAGAACCCTTGCCCCTGCTATTGCAAGACATGGCCGCCAAGCTGGCATCCTACCTGAGCGGCACCGCGGAACAAAACGCCACCCGCCGACCGCCTCGGCAGGCCACATTACTGGGCAAGACAAGTCCCAAATTTCCCGAACTGACATCGCAGTTCCTGGAAACACTCAATCCCGCGCAGCAAGATCGCTTGATCCTGCTGCTCAGCGCCGAACGGCCTTACACGACGGACTACGTGAAGAAGCGGATCGAGTTCATCGCCGCCCTTGATGCCTTGAAGAAGTTGACCACGCTCAACGACAAGAAGTTCATCCTCGCAGGCTCGCAAATGGGCGAGCTCGAAGCCCGCGTCGCACTAGCCCAGGCCCGCACCTTCGAGCAAGTGCGGCTGAGCCTGTCGCAGTCGCAGTTGTTTTTTGTCACCCAGAATTTGCTGCCGGCGCCGGTGGCGATGCCGTAGTAGTACGCACATAAAAGATCATCGGAAATAAGCATTTCGCATTCTTAGCCACCGGCTTCAGAGACTGTCCGGTTTTCGTACCTGTCTTGAACCCGTAGGGTTCACAGCCCTTAGCCCCGGGTTGAGGCGTTAGCCGATACCCGGGGAAAACGGGGAAATCATCCCCCGATCCCTTCGGGATCGGGGGAGGGAATATGCTTCGGGAACCCCAGGTGTCGCTACGCTCAACCTGGGGCTAATTGCTTTGATCCCTTCGGGATCGATTCAAATGCACCCTCAAAGCCGGACAGTCTCTGAAGCCGGTGGCTAAGAAGAATAGGCCCGCCTCTTGCGAAGTAAGTAGGCCGGAACAAGGTACTCCGCAGTTCCGGCATTTGGGCAAGGTTGACGTTGTCTCCGATTCTTGCCGGAACTGCGCGGAGTACCGCTTGTTGCCGGCCTACTATTCTTTCTCCCGCGTCTGCTGAAAGTAGTGTACGCCCTTTTTGTTGGACGAGATGATGTCGAGCAGGCCGTCGCCGTTGACGTCGGCGACCTCGAACTGGGTGCCGGGGCCACTGTTGTGGTCGAACTGGTGCGGCGTCCAGACCGGGCGGCCGTTCTCGCGCTTCAGTTCGAACCAATAGAAGACGGCTGGGTCGTTCACGCCCGGATCACCCGCGGCGTGGGCCCACCAGCGCTTGCCGCAGACGATGTCCGGCAACTTGTCGCCGTTCATGTCGGCCAGCATCACGCCGTGAATCTGTGAAAAGGTCTTGTCGATCTCGTGCTGCTTCCATTGATTGGGGCCGACCTGCTCGTGCCACCACAGGCCGAACGCGTGCGGGCTGGAGGTGATCACGTCGCTGTCGCCGTCGCCATCGAAGTCATAGGCATACATCTGCGCGGCCTGGCCGAAGTTGGCTGCATGAAACTTCCAAGGCGTCTCGCTGGCCGCGGCAGGCGATTCCCACCAACCACTGGCAACCATGATGTCGAGCCGCTTGTCGCCGTTGATGTCGCCGACGCCTAGACCGTGATCGTATTTCTTCGCGCCTTGCACTCCCTTTTCGGAAATCGCCTGCAGCGTCCAAGGCGCTGTGGGATCCTTGGCAGGCCGCGCGAAGCCAACCTGCCGATCGGGACCATCGGAGCTTTTCGTATCGGGTGCGAAGCCGAGAATCAATTCCCGCTTGCCATCGCCGTCCACATCGAGGTATTGCGGGCTTTCGTTGTTCGTCACCGGTGTGGCCAAATGCTTCGGCCAAAGCTTGCCGGTCTCCTTGGGATTCTCGAACCACCACGTCGGCGTGCCGGGAAAATCGACGACCAGCAAATCCATCCAGCCATCGCTGTTCACATCTTCGGCGAAGCAGCAGAAGGCATTGCTATAATTCTTAGGATCATAGTCGGGCAGTTTCTCCGTGAGCTGGTGCATCTTCCACTCGGGGGCCTCGTACCAGACAAACCCCGCGGCAATATCCATTTTGCCGTCCTTGTTAAAATCCGCCACCGCAACCCCTTCGCTGCGGAACTTGGCGTCGAGCGCATGCCGCTTGAAGCGCACCTGCGGCGATTGAGCCAGAGCGAGAGAAGAACAAACGGCCACGAGAATCGCGGCGAGGGAGAGGTATCGAATCATGGCAGACCTTTCGATGCGGAGTAAGTGAGATCGCCCGATTATAGAAGTACTTTATGGTCTGGGTCGAGCGGTACGCCGCAGTACCTAGTACCAAGTACTCGGTACCTTGCTTCCGCCATGATCACTCCGGCGACGCATTCGATAATTCCGCATCGTTGTCGTGCGACGAAGAAGGCGGCTTCGGACCGGCATACGGCTTACCTGTGACCCGTTCAAAGATTTCCTGAACTTTTTCCGACCAGGACTTCGTTGACCTGAGATATCGAACGCCCGACTTCGGCAGAATCATGGAGCGGATGAACCCTACGATCAGTTTTCGAACGGATTCTCCTTGCCGGTAAAGGTCGGCGAATTCCTCTTTTGTCAAATACCGCCGATCGTAAGCCGCGCATAGATGAGAAAGAGTTTCGTCAAGGCTTCCCAGCGCGTAGCCCAGAAACGTCACGAACTCCTCTTGAGTTCCCCGGCCAAACCCCTCCGCGATGTTCGACATCACGGATTCCGATGAATCGTTGATCTGCACGACCAGTCGCTGGTCTTTGCAAAATGGAGAAATCTGTGTTTTGAGATAAATATTTTTGGACCAGGCGCGGGCATTCTGCCACGAAAGCAGCTCGGTGAATTTTCGAGCAGCGGTCACTATCAGTTGCCTCGATGAAAACCAGGAGGAATAGGTACTGAGTACTGAGTACTGAGTACTGAGTACTTGGACCCGATCTCAGAACGTTAGCTTCTCTTTCCGATAGCTCAAATCCAGCACGTCCATCGGGTGCAGGATTTTCAGCACTTCGCCTTGCATGCGGGCTTCGCGGGCGATTTGCAGCAGGCAGCCGGCGTTCGAGGTGATGACGACGCGGGCACCCGTCTTGCGAATGTTGTCGAGCTTCCGCCGGCCCAGTTTCTCCGCCATCTCCGGTTCGGTCAGGTTGTACGTTCCGGCCGCGCCGCAGCAGAGATCGGCTTCCGCCAGCTCGACGAGTTTCAGGCCGCGAATCTTCTTGAGCAGGTTCCGCGGTTGATCGCGGACTTTCTGGGCATGGGCCAGATGACAGGCATCGTGATAGGTGGCCGTCACGCGGATTTCGCCCGGCGGTGTCACGAGGCCCAGTTCGTCGAGAAACTCGCTGCAGTCACGAACCTTCGCGGCGAAGGCTGCTCGCTCGTGTTGCTGCGCGTCGTCCCAATGATGGCCATAGTCCTTGAGCATCGAGCCGCAGCCGGCGACGTTCACAATAATTGCATCGACACTGCCGGGATCGAAGGCGGCGAGATTCTGATCGGCGAAAGCCCGGGCCGGATCGCTGCTGCCGGCATGCAAGTGAATCGCGCCGCAGCAGGCCTGTTCGCGAGGCACGACCACATCGCAGCCATTGGCTTGCAGCACGCGGGCGGTGGCCCAATTGGTTTGCCGGAACATCACATCGCCAACGCAGCCTGTGAACAGCGCGACACGGGCGCGACGGCGACCGGTGGCGGCAAAGAACGTGGGCAACTGCGGCAGCGGTTTTTCGAGCTTGGGAAGCATCGTGAACAAGCGGCCCAGTCGCGATGGCAGCAATCGCCACAGGCCCGTGTTGATCAGCAACTTATCGAGCCCGAGCCACTGGGCGATGCGGGCCGGGCGGAGGCTGGCGCGGAGTCGTTCTGGATAAGGGAACAGGCCGAAGAGAATGTACCGATGGAACCAATCGTGCGACTTCGCATTGCCCCGCTCGGCATCGCCCGCTTGTTCCATCGACACGCGGAAGGGTTCGATCAGTTTGCCATATTGCACTCCTGACGGGCAGGCCGTCTCGCAGCCGCGGCAATCGAGGCAGAGTTCCAAGTGCCGCCGGACGTGCTGATTCAGTTCCAGCCGGCCATCAGTGACGGCCCGCATCAGGTAGATGCGCCCGCGCGGGCTGTCGTTCTCGTTGCCCGTTTCGACGAACGTGGGGCACGACGCGGTGCAGAGGCCGCAATGGACGCAATCGAGAAACAGTTTGTAATCGATGTTGGAGCCCGGCCGCGCGTTCGGCTCGAGCGGCGCGACGCCGCCCGAAAGCTGCAGCAGCGGCGGGGTGCGCGCGACGGCGGCATCGGTGACGGTCGGCGGTGGATTCGCGGGGGCGGTGGTCATTGATGATTGAAAAACGAAGACCGGCTGAAGCCGGAACTCCAACAGGGAGAACTAGTAAACGAAGCGGCCGCGGTTGAGCAGGTCGAGGGGATCGAAACGGCGTTTGACGGCGGACATCAGAGCCAGCGGCGCTTCGCCACCCCACACGCTGCGATGCGTCGCGGCAGCACCGGGGGGCGCATTCAATATTACTACATGGCCGTGATGAGCGGCGGCGGCCGGCTGCAAATCTCCCATCAAGAGTTGACCGAGGCCGGCATCGGGAAAGGCCTCAAAGCGGACAAATACGCAGCCATTGCCCGCGTGGGCTAGGACGGAACAGCGTGGATCGCGCTTGCGACAGGCAGCGATAAACGGCAACACGCCGCTGGGCGTCACGCTGGCTTGCACCGTCAGCGGGCTGCGCAGATCGGCGGAAAACTCCTGCACGAGAGACCAAGGTCCAGCCGTGCCATCCTCCATCAATGGCTTGAGGACGCCGGCATCCCGCCATTCGTGCCGTAGATGATCCTTCATCCAAAGCACTTCGGTTGCAGTGCCTTCCAGCAAGACGAGTAGCGCGCAGGCGTTCTGTTCGATCTTTAAGTCGGCGAGCGAGGGTTCGTTCTGCCAAACGGGACCAGCGAGCAACTCGATCGCTGCCGGTGTGATGGCCGACTGCTGCAACGCGGCGAGCATTGTCTCTGCCTGTTTCGCATTTGTCACCGTGCAAGCCAGCCATGCGGAACGTTCCGGCAATGGCCGGACTTTGAGCGTCACTTGCGTGATGATGCCCAGAGTGCCGAGTGAACCGCAGAGCAGTTTGCAGAAGTCATACCCGGCAACGTTCTTCACGACGCGACCACCGCCATGAAACAGGAGGCCGTTCCCATCGACGGCTTCGATGCCAATGACGAAATCACGCAGTGGCCCTTGGCCGTAACGACGATGGCCGTTCCAATTCGTGGCAATCACGCCGCCAATGGTCGCCTGGGCTGCTGCGGGTACGTCAACCGGCAGCCGCTGCCCTTCGGCCGCGAGCGCCAGCGCCAGTTGTTGCATCGTGACGCCCGCCTCGACGGTGACCGTCATATCACGCGCGGGATAATCGACGATGCGATGGAGTTTATTCAACTGAACGCGAGTGCCAGTGCTCTTCGGCGGCAGGCCGAAGTTCAAACTGGTCTCGCCGCCAATGGGATAGAGCGGAGTACTCGCAGTTCGCGCTTGTTGCACGATGCTGACGACCTCTGCAGCGCTGGCTGGCTCAAGAGTTGGTTCAGGAGGCACTTGCGGCTTTCGGGAAGTGGAGTTGAACTCTCGAAGTAAAGTGTCGCCCTTGCCAGGGCTTAAATGCGTTTGAGAACCACTCTCCCAGGGCTGCCGCCCTGGGCTACTTTCTGTCGCCGCTACCGCGGCTGATTCTGGATCAGGTCCGTATTTCTTTAGCCCGGAGGGCGTAAGAAAGTAGCCCACGGCGATAGCCGTGGGTGATATCGGCAAGTCATATCAAGCCCTGGTAAGGGCGACAGAAGGAACTGTAGTGTTTTCCTGTTTCTCGGGAATTCCGTTAAGTGTTGTCTTACAATGCCGCGCGACGGCCCGGATGCTTCTGTTCCATGCCACACCCGCCCGCGGTGGGCAGCATCTTTAGCGGGCTGAGCTTGCCGCCGGGGTTGAACGCTTGGCGCAGGTTATCCATCGCCTGCAGATCCTCGGGCGAGAACATCTTTTGCATGAAGTGAATCTTCTCGACCCCGATCCCATGCTCGCCGGTGACGCTGCCGCCGCAGGCGAGGCAGGCTTCCAGAATCTCGTTGCTCGCGAGTAACACTCGCGCGACTTGCTCGGCGTTGCGTTCGTCGAAGAGCAGGATCGGATGAATGTTGCCGTCGCCGGCGTGAAACACGTTGACGATCTTCAGGTCGTAGCGAGCGCCGATTTCGATGATCTTGCGATGAATTTCGGGCAACTTGGTCCGCGGCACCACGCCGTCCTGCGTGCAGTAGCTGGGACTGAGCCGGCCGATCGCGCCGAAGGCCTGCTTGCGGCACTTCCACAGTTTCAGCCGTTCCTTTTCATCTTTCGCGAGCCGTACCTCGCGGGCGTTGCACTTTTTGCAGAGCTCGACGATTTGATCGCGCTGGCCATCCAGGCCCGCTTCCAAACCATCGACTTCAATCAGCAGGATTGCCTCGGCATCGAGCGGAAACCCGAAGCTGAAGGCGGCTTCGATGGCGACGAGAATTCCTTGATCCATCATCTCGAGCGCTGCGGGGACAATGCCCGCCCCGATGATCTCGCTGATGGCTTGCGTGGCTTCATCGCAACTTTCAAAGATCGCCAGCATCGTCCGCCAGCCCTGCGGGTTGCGGGTGAGCCGCACCCAGACTTTGGTGACAAT
>JAYTUF010000283.1:0-8531 GCA_043744755.1 Anatilimnocola sp. | reverse complement strand
GCTCCTGCCGAGCCGCGGACTCGCCGAAGTGTTTTGCAGATCCCGGCTCGGCAGGAGCCTCGCCCTCCCAGACCAGATTTCATCATTTCCTAACCAGTCGGAAGTTGACGAAAGGCTTGCAGCCAGATAGCTTTAGGCAGGATGAAAGAAGATTCTCCCCAACGCCGCCCCACCGAGAAGCCCCGCCGCTCGGAATCCAGCAATTCTTCCTCGTCTGGATCGAGGTCTTCAGGCCCGAGTTCTTCAAGCTCGAGGCCCGCTGATTCTCGCGACGCCGGTCCTCGTGAGCGTAGTTCGCGCGATTCAGACCCGCCAGATAGCGCTTCGCGCGAACGTCCCGCAGATCGAGATCGAGATCGTGCGAGTAGCGATCGCGGTCGTCGCTCAGAGCCGTCTCGCCCGGCCACTTCGCGGACACCCGAATCGCGACCCGCGAGTCCCGCTCCGCCTCAATCAGTCGAACGACCCAAGTCAGCCTCAAAGCCCCCGCGGTCGTATGTCGATTTCGGCGACGACGCCGATGATGACGAAATGGATGCGCCGGTTCCTCCTTCGCGGCCGGCGCGTGCTCCGGCGACAAGCGACAAGCCTTCCACTCGCGCACCCGTCAGGCCAGCTCCGCGGAGCGAACGAGAGCAACCTCCCGCCAGAAAACCGCCCGCCCGCCGCGAAGAAACAGCGCCGCCCAATCGAGACGAACCAGCGAGCCGCAGCCGGCGCGAGTCCGGGGATGACCGCCCGCGCGATCGCGAGCGCAATGCACCGCCGCGAACGGAACGGCCTCGATCTGAACCAGCCCGCAGCGAAGAACCTCGCTCGGAAGCCCCACGGTCCGAGTCACGTCGGCCAGAGCGTCCGAATCAAGAACCACGCACTAGCCAGCGCAGCGCTCCCCCGCCGCGCGAGCGCAGCGAAGAATCTCCGCCCCCCAAAGCTGCGTCTCCCAAAGCGGAGGCTGCCAGGTCACCATCGTCTCGACCGCCAGCCAAAGCTGCCGCCAAGCCAGAACGCCTGCCCACGCCCGCTGCCAACGCTTCGCTTCCGTCATTTGCCAGCCTGGGCCTGAGCAAGTCGATGCTCGCGTCGCTCACGGAGGCGGGCTATGAGTATCCCACGGATATTCAAGCCGGCTTGATTCCGCTCGCGCTCGAGGGAATCGACGTCGTCGGCCAGGCCCGCACGGGCACCGGCAAGACGGCCTCGTTTGCGATTCCGATTCTCGAGCAGTTGTACCTCGGCCCCGATGCGCGACATCCGCAAGCGTTGGTGCTTGTTCCGACTCGCGAGCTGGCCGTGCAGGTCCGCGATGAGTTCGCCAAGCTGGCCTTCGGTCGTCCCATTCACTGTGCCGCGGTCTACGGCGGCAAGCCGATCCGCTCGCAGATTGATCGACTGAAAGCCGGCGTGCACGTGGTCGTCGGCACGCCCGGCCGCATGCTCGATCACCTGGCCCGCGGCACCATTCAATTGGATGAGCTCGAAGTCGTCGTGCTGGACGAAGCCGACCGGATGCTCGATATCGGCTTTCGTCCCGATATCGAAAAGATCCTTCGCCGTTGCCCCAAGGACCGGCAGACACTGCTCCTCAGCGCCACCGTGCCGCCGCCGATTGCGAAGCTGGCCGAGCGGTACATGATCGACCCCGAGACGCTTAACTTCTCGCCCAAAGAGCTCGCCGTCGAAACGATCGAGCAGTTCTATTTCACCGTCGATCCGCTCCGCAAGTTCGATTTGTTACAGCGCCTGCTCGAGCGCGAGAAGCCAAAGCAGGCCATCGTCTTCTGCCGGACCAAACGCGGCACGGAGAAGATTTTTCAGCGCCTAAGCAAGAAGCTTACCGGCGTGGGTTGCATGCACGGCGACATGAACCAGAGCGCCCGCGACCGCGTGATGCGCGGCTTCCGCGATGCGACCGTGACGTACTTGATCGCCACGGACGTTGTCGGCCGCGGGATTGATGTTTCGGCCGTCTCGCACATTGTGAATTTCGATATTCCCGCGTTCAGCGACGACTATGTTCATCGCGTCGGTCGCACGGGCCGGATGGGCCGCGAAGGCGTGGCCTACACCTTCGTCGCCCCCGATGAAGGCCCCGAGCTGACGCGCATCGAACAGCGGATTAACATCCAGCTCAAGCGGGGCGAGATGGAAAACTTCGAGATGGTCAGCGCCCCGATGCCGCTCAATCGCAACATCGACGGCCTCGAAGGTGACGCACCCGACGCCCCGCCACCGCCGCCCACGAACCTGATGCGCCGTCCGCCGAAGCGCTACCGGCGAGGTGTGTAGGCACGTAGCACGAACCCCTTGGTTCGTGCGAGTGTGAATGCATTTGAAGTATTGAACCTCCCCGGTGCCTCCCTCATGCCGCGCTTGGACTCCTTGGAACTCGCTGTCGCCAATGACCAGCGGGTGGATGCCTGTCTGGTGAGCTTGCCTGCAGGGACCGTCGCGACCTGGCCCCAGGGCCAACCAATCACGCCTCGCGATGATCCGCGAATCTTTGGGACGATCTTTGCCGACGGGAACATCGTCCATCCCGACCTGGCCGCGGCGTTGCTCCTGCAGGCGAGTCGTCAGCCGCAGGGTCTGCTCGGTTTCGGCGGCAAAAAGATTCGCGAGCCTGCGACTTGGGAACACCCCGCCGCGCAGTTGCTCACGCGGCGGGCGCTGCTGTTCTTCTGCAAGTGCTACGGCGTGACATCGGCGCACACGACCGATACCTGGGCCAATGTGATGGACCCGGGTGATTATTCCTATCCGCATTGCCACTACGATTCGCAGGCGAGCCTCGTCTATTATCTCGATCCGGGCGAAGCGGACCCCAAGGAAAAGCTTGCGGGCCGGTTTCACTTCAGCGACCCCCGCATTCCTTATTGCTGTTCCACGCATCCGGAGCGGCCGACCCGCGGTTTGCTCCCCGATATTCGCACCGGCACGCTGCTGATGTTTCCCAGCGAGTTCGTCCACTTCGTGCATCCCTACCGTGGCCAGCGTCCGCGGATCACTCTGGCCTGGAACATCAGCCCCGGCCCACTGCCGGCTGTGGATGCCGCCGCCGCTGCCTCGGCTAATATCGCCCGCGGTACGTTCAAGACGAGCTGAACGCTAGGGGGTTTCTCTTATCTGCCGACCACGCGGTCCAGCAGCACGCCGACCAGATAAGCCACCAGCGCCGCGCCACCGCCAATGGCGAACGTCTCAAAGCCCGCGATGAGCGGTCGGCCGTCGATCACGCGGCCGCGGATGATGCCGATGACGAAAAACGTCACGCCGGTAAAAATTGAACTATAGAAGAATGTGATATCGGCGTGCCCGTGCAAATTGACGATGGCAGGCAGCAGCGGAATCATTCCCGCAAGCAAGAACGCGACGAACGTTGCCATTCCCGCCTTCCACGGCGACGGTGGATCGAGCCGCAAGCCCCATTCTTCCGTCAGCATGGTGTTGACCCACTGCTGCCGGTCTTCGGTAATCACTTGCACGATTTTTTCGAGCACATCCCCTTCAAAGCCCTTCGCCCGAAAAATCTGCCGCACTTCCTCGCGCTCCCCTTCGGGAATCGTATCGATGTGCAACTCTTCCAGCAGACGGAACTGCGCGAGTAATTGCTGATCGGCCCGCGCCCGCAAAAAATTCCCCGCCGCCATGCTCAAGCCATCGGCGAGCACATTGGCCAGACCGAGGATAAGCACCACATTGTTTTCTAATTGCGCCCCCGCAGCGCCGGCGACAATCGCAAACGTCGTCACGGCGCCATCTACCGCGCCGAGAATGAAATCACCGAGATAACTATGCCGCGTCGCTGCCTTGAGACGGCGCGCGATGGCTTCCTGGGTGTGGTCGTCGCGGAGATTGTGGGCGGACTTCGTTGTCACAAATGGGCCTCTACCGCCTACTCAACTCATGCACCATCTCCACCACTGCCATCGCATTCTCCACGGGCGTTTGTTGTACGACGCCGTGGCCCAGGTTGAAGATGTGGCCGGGGCGATTGGCGGCCTGGTCGAGGACTTCCTTGACGCGGCGGCGGATTTCTTTGGGGTCGCCGAGCAGGACGAGGGGGTCGAGGTTGCCTTGCACGGCGCGGTCGTAACCCACCGTCTTCCAGGCGTCGTCGAGCCGCACCCGCCAGTCGATGCCGATCACATGGCCGCCGGTTTCCGCAATTAGCGGCAGTAGCGCGGGGTTGCCGGCCGCGAAGTTGATGACCGGCACGCCGGGCGTGATGTTGTCGATTATCTGCTTCGTATACGGCAGCACATACCGGCGGAAGTCGTCGGGGCCGAGGCAGCCGACCCAGGAATCAAAAATCTGCACGGCTTGCGCCCCGGCCGCGATCTGGGCGTTGAGATACCGAGTCACCGTGCGGGCCAGCTTGCCCATCAGGGTTCGCCACGCCCCTTCATCGCGATACATCAGGGCCTTCGTGTGCAGGTACGTTCGGCTGCTGCCACCTTCAATCGCGTAACTGGCCAGCGTGAACGGCGCGCCGGCGAAACCGATCAAGGGCAGATCGCTGGGCAAGTCCGCCCGCGTCTGGCGGACGGTTTCAAACACAAACTCGAGCTCGTTCAAGTCCTCAAGTTCTTCCACGCGCTCGACGTCGGCGGGCGCTCGAACTGGGTTGTAGATGATCGGTCCTTCACCCTTGGCGAACTCAAGCTCCAAGCCCATCGGCTCTAAAATCGGCAGCAGGTCGGAAAAGATGATCGCCGCATCGACGCCCAACTTGCGAACCGCGGTACACATCACTTCGCTGCAGAGTTGCGGGTTCTTGCACAGTTCGAGAAACGACGTGTGGCCGCGGACCTGGCGATATTCTTCCATATATCGGCCCGCTTGCCGCATCAGCCAGACCGGCGTGACCTTGGTCGGTTCGCGTCGGCAGGCCTGCATGAAGGGGCTGTGGTACCAAGGGGCGGTTTGATCGAGTGGGCGATTGGCAGCGGCGGGAAATGAAATCACTGCTTGCCGTTTGCGGGCGAGTACTTCCACCGCTTGGTCCGCGGCGGCCATGATCATGGGTCCCATCTTCGGATGTTCCGGCTCGATATCGACGGGCAGGTCATGCTCGCGGAGCATCTCGCTGGTGGTGGGACCAATCGAAACGACGGCCATCTTTTTCAAGGCCTGTCGCAACTCGGCGACCAGATGCAGTTGCTCCGCGACGCGCAACAAATTCACGGCTTGATGAGCGGACGTAAACAATAGCACATCGCGCTCGCCGGCCGCAATGGCTTTGATATTTTCGGTGAGCGGACCAATATCCGTCGGTAGTTCCCAGTGATAGACGCGCACCGGTACCACTCGCGCGCCGCGGGCTTCCAGGCCGGCGATCAGGCTGTGATTGGTGATGCCATATTCCTGCAGGCCCACTTGTTGGTTGGCGATGGGAATGCCGGCGTCGATGGTGGCCAGCAGCTCCCGCCAGGTGTTCGGCTCCGGCACGCGATGCGTCGGTTTGAGGCCCACTTCGGACATCGCCACCACCGGCTTCGGCCCGCGGCAGATGGTGACGATATCGGTCAGGCTGTTCAGATAGCGCTGCCGATCAACATGCTTCTCGACGGCGGTGAGCAAATGCCGAAAACCGACGCCGGTGAGGAAAATCATCACATCAATGCCGCCGGTGACCAGCCGCTGCGCGAAATCGATTGCGGCGCGGTTCTCATTCACGGCCACTTCCCGCAGGCTCGCGCTGACAAACGCCTGGCCGCCGAACTTTTCGATGAGCCGCGCGATCTCTTCCTGCTTGCGACTTTCCAGCGCAGCGACTTTAAGGCCCGTGAGTCCCGGTGTGGTAGTCATGGGGTCAATGCTAACGGTGGATGCGGGAGGGGGCGAGGGGAGACAAGGTGACAAGGTGGAGGGGAGATTGAATTTCGTTTACAACTTGCTCAGCGGTCGTGATACTTACCGCGGCACAAGTATTCAGGTCTCAAAGTGAATGGAATAGCTGCAATGAACAACAGGCGTGAATGGTTGACCGGCGCGGCGGGGCTCGCGGGAGCGGGTTTGTTGGCCGCCAATGCGCGGGCTCAATTCGAGAAAGAGCCGCCGCCGGTCGCGTGCGTGCCGGGCAAGGTGTTTCGCATCGGCGTGATCTCCGCGAGCATCGAAGGGAAGCCGCAGCGGACGAATGGCCACACCTGGCACTTCTGCCATCCGTTTCATCCGCAAGTGAATCAGGACGTCATCAAGAAAACGCTGGATGTCGGCTCCGTGCGAATCTTTGCGGAATACTTTCGCAACCCGCTGCTCAACTTCGATTTGATGCCGTTTCAAAACACGAAACTGACGCATGTCTACGACGCGGATATGCCCTGTGCGGAACTGTTTGCCAGTGCGTTCCCCGGCGTGCGTGCGACGGACTCCGTCGAGCAAATGGTGCAGGAAGTTGATGCCGTCTGGCTGGGCGATGCTTCAGGCACCGGCAGCGATCATTTCGATCTGATCGCGCCAGCGCTCGAAAAAGGGCTGCCTTGCTTTGTCGATAAACCCATCGGCAAGACCGTCGCGGGTACGCGAAAGATTCTCGAGCTGGCGAAGAAGCACAAAGCTCCGCTGATGTCGTCAAGCCTGTTCCGCCATCAATGGGGCACGGCCGAAGCGCTGCGGATGCGCGACACCAAAGAGAACGGCCCGCTGCAGTTCACGCAGGCTTGCCAGGCCGGCGGTTGGACGCTGCCGTCGTGGTTCATCTATGGGCAACATCCGGTCTGGATGGTCGAGACTGTTTGCGGCCCGGGCGTGGAAGCCGTCAGCATGTATGCCCGCGAAAATGCTTGCCACGCGTTGCTCACCTATCCAGACCGGATGCCCGCGGAAGTGTGGTACGGCCGGCCCGATTTGGTCGGCCTGTACTGCGAGACGAAGGTCCACTTCGCGAAGAAGACCCACACGTGGACCCCCGCCATCGACGGCAACTACTGGCTAGGCCACTCTTACCAAATGATGCAAATGGCCAACACCTTCCGCCACATGCTGGAGACCGGCGTGGAGCCGGTGCCGCATCAAGAAATTCTGGAAGTCACCGCAATCATTCACGCCGCGGCGAAATCGCTGAGCGAGAAAAGCCGGCTGGTGAGTCTGGCGGAAATGATGGAGGGGTGAGTTGAAGTACAGGAAGTGCTACGCGTAAGCGGAGGAACGCCTGCAAGCTCACCCGCAGCACGGCTGCAGGCTACGCGTCGCGCTTTGCAGCAGCGAAGACGTCTGTCACGTGTACGGCAAAACCGGTCAGCAATTTCGAGGTCGCTGCTTCGCCGGCGGTGAAGACTCCGTACTCGACGTAGGCGTCCCCCAGCAGCGTGAGGACGGTGATCTTTTCCAATTGAGGGTCAACGATCCAGTATTCCGGGACTTTCCCTTCCGCATAGTCGAGCCGCTTCTGCTCCCAATCGCGCTTATGTGATTCGAGATCGTCGCTGACGACCTCCATCACCAGGTCAGCTCCTTGATAGTAGCGATTGCCGCTCCGCGCGTGACGGGCCATGAAATTGAAGACAATATCCGGTTCGCGATACTTCTTCGGCTTGAAATAAACTCGAGTGGGAGCGAACAGAACCACTCCTAGCTTGGGAGGCGTGACCAACGAATACAACGCGAGAAAAAGGCTTTGCACGATCAGTTGATGCTCAATTGTCGGCATGCTCAGCACCTCGATTTTTCCATCCGTATATTCCACCAGCCATTTCGTGCTGTCGGTAAGCGAAAGATACTCCTCTTCCGACCATTGCCCTTGCGGTGGATACAGCAGGGCTAAATCCCAGGCCGGCTGACCAATCACCGGTGGATGACAGGGAGTGGCGGGATCGAAGAGAGGAGAACCGGTTGACATCAGCCAACAACCTCCGGGCGCGCGTAGGAAACCGGCATTCAGTTTACCATCGCCGCCCGGCCTTGGGCCAGTTCTGTCGAACTACGGGCGAAACGCGTGTTCGAGTTCATCGAGCGCGAATTGTTCCGAAACCGAAACCTTCGCTCCCATCCCTAAGATTCCGCCCGAGGTTGCAGCAATCGCTCGAGCCCGGCCCAGGATCTCTTCGCACAGCTTTTTCGATTGCTCCGGCGGCAGACGGCTCGCCAGCGAGGCGATGTATTCTTTCCAGGCGTCCATCATCTTGAGTTCCGGCCGGCAAGCCAGCCAATGTTCCAGCAGCGCCCGCGCTGCGCCGCCCGACTCAATCCCGTGTTGCGTGGCCGCGGCGAGGACGGCCTCGCGCTCTTTGTGGGACATGTCGCCATCGGCCCAAGCGATTTCGCACAATGGCAACAGCGACAAAGCGGCAAAGGTTTCCGGCCTGATTCCTGCCGCCAGCAAATCGGTCAGCAGGCCGCGATCTTGAATGCCGCTGACCGCCCCGAGCGCCGACGTGGGATCGTGCTGGCTGATGCTCTGCCGCACGTGCGCTTGCAACTGCGGATCTTGCTCGGCGGCGAAATACGCATCGAGCGCTTGCAAGCGGTCCTGTTCTGGATCGTCACTCATGGCCGGTTTGCCTTCGTTAACGGGCAGGGGTCGGGAG
>JAYTUF010000282.1:0-2211 GCA_043744755.1 Anatilimnocola sp. | reverse complement strand
GACTGGCAAGCAGGTGAAGCAGCTGGCAGGTCACCCGCAGATGATTGCCCGCGTCGTCTTCAGTCCCGATAGCAGTCGGCTGGCGAGTGGCGGCCTGGATGGCACGGTGTTTTTATGGGATTTGAAGACGGAGCAAGTGCTGCAGACTCTGCGCGTGCCGCTTGGTCCGCTCTGGTCGCTCGCCTATTGTCCCACGGGCGAAAAGCTCGCCACCGGCACTGCCGACGGGATGGTCCGCCTCTGGGATTGTGAAACAGGCGTCGAGCGGCTGAAGTTCCTAGCGGGCAACGGCGAAGCCCGCGGCTTAAGCTTTCATCCGAATGGATCCAGGATTGCAGTCGCTATTTGGAGTCGCACCTTCGCCATCGGGCAGCTCAAGGTGTTCGATACCACCGAGGGCAAGCAGTTGCTCTCGATGGACGGCAATCGAACCTTTTGCCAGGTGATTCGCTACAGTCCCGACGGCCGGCTGCTCGCCACCTCGTCTCATCCGGGCCTGAAATTGTGGGATGCGGAAACCGGCGCTATCGTTCGCGAGTGCTCGAGCAGCACGGACACGACGCAGGATTTGAACTTCAGCCCGGATGGTTCGCAAATCGTCAGCGGTTCTTTTGACAAGACGATTCGGATATGGGACGTGCGCTCGGGCAAGGAATTGGCCATCTATCGCGGCCATCAGGTGCAATTGCACGCGGTGCATTTCAATCACGATGGCACGCGCGTCGTGAGCGCGGCGTCCGAATCAGGCAACTTTGGTGAGCTCAAAGTCTGGAACGTGACGGAATCTCCAGGCGATCCGCTGCTGCGTGGTCACACCGACCGCGCGAACTATCTGGCCTTTAGTCCCAAAGGCGACTTGCTCGCCAGCGGCTCAAACGACCGCACGATCAAGTTATGGGATATCAACACTCGCCGCGAACTGCGCACGCTCCGCGGTCACGGCTTTTCGATCATGTCGCTGAGCTTCGACCATGCAGGCAAACAGTTGGTGAGTACCTCGCTCGATTCTCAGCGTAAATCGGAGTTGAAGGTTTGGGATGTCGAAACCGGCGCCGAGAAGTTCACGATCAAGGGACACAAAGACTTTATTTCGTCGGCTGTATTCAGCATCGACGATCGTTTTCTCGCAACCGGTTCGAGAGATGGCACCGCCAAGATCTGGGACGTCGCCACGCAGCAGGAAGTGGTCACACTGGCAGGGGCTGGCGGAGAAATGAACAGCATTTCGTTTCATCCGAGCGGCAAATTGCTGAGCACCTCGAGTTCGGCCGTTGCCGGAGATCCAAACAGCAATGGACAGGTCGCCTTTTGGGAAGTGCCCACTTGGACGCGATTAAAATCCTTTCCTCGAACGGGAGAAGAAGGTGTTGGCAGTGAGTTCGCTCCCGATGGCAAAAAGCTGATCGGCGCTTCGCTCGCGGGAGTCATTCGGCTACGCGATACGGCCGATGATCGCGTATTGAGCGTGTTCAAGGGGCATAATAATCAACTCAGCGGCTACGCCTTGATTGGAGACTCAACTCGCTTGTTCAGTGCCTCGTACGATCACACGCTCAAAGTTTGGGACGTCGCCCAGGGCAGGGAGATTCTGACGATTCCGATCGGCATGATTCCCGCCGAGGTTGTCGTCCATCCCGACGGGCATCTCGTGGCACTGGGCATGACCGACAACACCATCCGGCTGTTCGATGCGGCGCTCGATCGCGAAGAATGCTGGCTGCGAGGTCACAACAGTCCGATTGTGGCCTGGGCCACTACGGGTGGTGATCGATTGGCGACTTCGGATGCAGCGGGTGAAACGCTGGTGTGGGAACTGGCTACCGGGCGGCGATTGGAGGTTCCGGCGCCGCCAGTTAAGCATCTGCTGCCGGTGCAGCCAGGAGCAGTGATGCAGTTGCCGCTCCTGAATCTGACCATCGATATTTGCCCGTCGGATCCTCACATCGCCCGGTTGCTGCGAGACATGCGGCCGGCGAATCGCATTGATCTGTGGACGCTCGACGAGTTGCGGCGAGAAGCGTCGGCTCGCGATCGTCATCGCGCTGGCGCTGAGGCAGCGGAGCAGGCGGACGATCCCTACGCGGCAGCCTTTCATTGGGGGTGGCTGAAGTCGCATGAGTCCACCGATACATCCGCGGCGGAAAAACATGCCGCAGCCATTGCCAAACTGATAGAGAAGAAGTTGCCGGTCCCTAAGTAACGATCGGTCAT
>JAYTUF010000281.1:0-8561 GCA_043744755.1 Anatilimnocola sp. | reverse complement strand
CGGCGAACCTGATCCAGCGACTGCACCACGCCCGGCATGTCTGCATCGGCCAGTTCCCGCAGTGGCTTGATGATCTCTTTCAATCGCCCCTGCAGCTTGCCGTTGGCTTCTTCCAAGCGGTTGTTATCGACTTCGATCAGGATGTTGGCCATCCGCTCGCCAATGGCACCAGTGTTGGTGGCGAATACTTTTTGCTTCTTCTGCATCTGCATGAGCTGATCTTTCTGCTCTTGCGTCAGCGCTGCCGCGTCACGGGTGGCGGCTTCCAGCGCCTTGCCATCCGTGAGCAAATCTTCTTCGCCTTTGACCAGCCGTTCAAACTCCTGCCGTTGTTCTTTCTCGCGGCGGAGCAGGTCGGTGCGGAGTTCTTCTTCCGTCACCACGCGGAGGAGAAAATCGGACGAGCGGCCCAGGTTCGGCCCCGAGACGTTGTCATTATCGAGCGAAGCAAAATGAAACGTCAGCCCGGAGCCAGTTGGAATATCGTGCGGCGTCAATTCGAGCGCTTCATCCAGACTCAATTCTCCCTTGCCAAGCTCGTCCTTGATCGCATCGAAGGTGAACTCGCCCTTCCCTTCAGGCCGCACGGGGTCATCACCCCGCCATTGAAATTGCACGCGGAGGTCGGTGATGCCGAAGTCGTCGCTCACGCGGCAACTGAACGGAATGCGGGCCTTGGGGACCACCATGCCGCTGACGCCGATCAGCCGGACCCGCACCCGCGGCTCGCGATCAGCGCGAATCCGCAGGCCAAACGTCGTCGGTCGGCGCGAGGTCAGCCCCAACTTGTCTTCCAGATCCAGCACGTACTGCGTGGCGGCAATATCGGCCGGCCCCAGTTCGCCGGAAATCTTCATTCCATCCTGGATGGTGAGCGGATGCGACTTGCCATCGTGCTTGATCTCCGCGCGGACCAGTTCCTTGTTCGCCGTCCCCGCCAGTCGCAGCGTGCTTCCCTTCAGAACGAAATAAGGTCCGCGACCTGCCGGCAGCGGCTGCAGCGACTGCTTCGTATAGGCCGGCGGAATCACTTCCAGTTGCAAATCGTTGATCGCTGGCTGCTCGACCAGTTCGACTCGCACCCAGTCGGTGAACGCATCGCCACCCCGCGCGCGGAACTCAAAAGGCTCGATCACGCTAGCGAAGATCGCTTCGAACTCGGCCAATGTTTCTTTCGCCGGTGTCACGTCCTTCTTCTTCATCGTTTGGGTGGCCCGGCCTCGGGCGCGGCGGAAATCGATATACACATTCGCGGGCACGACCTTGCTCTGATAGGTGTCGTCGTTGACAACCGTCACCAATTGCGTCCAATCCTCGCCGCGCGGAAAGACGACTTTGCCATCGACCGCCCGCTCGATTCTCAAATACGTTTGCTGCGGCCAGACGGCGTTGCCGAGCAGCAGGTTGCGGTTCGCCCAGATTTTTCCGAGCGGATGCACGACCGCTCCGACTGCGGCTCCCCCGAGCAGGACGAAGGCCAGAAACAGCAGGATGCCGTTCAATCGCAGCTCGCGATCATCCAGAACATCATTGAAATTCAAATCGGCCGAAGCAGTGGCCCCGCGCTGCACGGTTTGCCTAACCATCGACGCAGAATAACCGCGGCTCTCAAGATCGTCCATGCGCGCGAATTGCAGCGCGCTAATCACACTCTGGCTAAGCTGTGGATTGCGGCGTTCCACTTCGAGCGCCAGGGCATCATCGCTGATGGTGGCCGACAGGGGTCGCACCAATCGCCGGTAAGCCACGTACGCCAGCACCGCGAGAATTAGCACCAGCATCACTGCCCGCTGCGGCCGGTCCATGCGGAAGAACCAGTCCAGAGCTGCATCGATGACCAACAGACCAATGGCCGCCAATAGCAGCCGGCTGAGGCCATCGACCCAGAACCAGACGGCCATCTGCCGCCGAAGTTTCCCCAGGCGATTGACGACATCCGTCGTGAGCTGCGACAGGTGTGGAATGGGAATATCTGACATGGGGGTATCAATTTCTTGAGCAGGACTTACATCAACTTGAACTGTTTGCGCACGAACCATTCCACGCCCAGCAGCGCGACCAGGCCGAACAACATGCCGCGAATGTCCCAGAGCGGATCGGGCTTATCGCGGACTTCGATGACTTGCGACTTATCAGGAATAGCGGCGATCAACTCTTTGAGTTGGCTGACATCGAAATACTTGCCGCCTGATAGTTCGGCCAGGTCTTTGAGCAACGGTTTATCCAGCCACACCTGGCTGGTCTCCACGCTCGGCAGCTCCACGGTGAATGGCATCTCAATCAGCGATCCTTCGGCTTCGCCGCTGGGAATGTTGATCCGCACGGTGTTGATGCCGGTCTTGCGCGCGGTCAGCGTGGCCTGGAAGGCGCCCTTCTGATTGGCGATGGGGAGCAGCGGCACCGTTTCCGGCGTCTCGCTGCCGACTTGGACGGTGGCATCAACGCGCGGCACATCGAGCGGGTTGTAGGTTGGATCTTGCAATCGCGCCGTGATGTTGATTTTCTCGCCCACTTCGTAGCGATCGCGATCGGTCTGCACATAGCCGCGGCGGCGACCTTCGAGCGAACGTCCTTCAACCAGAAATCGCACACTTTGAATCCAGAATTTGTCGAAGAACTCCGCCTGCCGACCCGCACGCCGCCACCGCCAGGTGCCGTTCATGCCCAGATAGAGCGTATGCCCGGAACCATACCGGCCCGCGACGATCAGCGGCCGTGAGCCTTCGACGCTGCGGAGCGTGGGGTCGCTATGTTCAAGCAACACCTGAGCGGTCGGCTTCGGGCCCTGCGAGGGAAAGCTCCAGAAAATGCCGGGCAGCGTTTCCCACCGCTGCAATGATTCTTGCCGGTCGGGATAGAACCGCATCGTGGGATGGTCCGCGTTGGCTTGCACCACTTTCAACGGCCAGGCCCGTTGATTCGTCGTTAGCAGCGAAGCGACTTCCATCGCCCCCACGTCGCCAAAGCTGACGGGCAGCAGTTTCTGAAACTCGCTGGTCCGCGCGCCCGTGAGGAAGCGACCCGAGTGTTTAGGTCCTGCCATGAACAGCAAGCCGCCGGAGTGTTCCCCCACGAACTGCTTCAACAACTCAATCCAGGGTTGGTCGAATTCTTGCGGATTGGGGTCGAACAGCATCACCACGTCGTACCAGAACAGGTCTTCGCGCGTGACTGGCAAAGCCGTGATTGGCCGCGTTCCTTCTTGCGCTCGCTCTTCGTCGAGCGTTTGCAGCCAGCAGGAGACGACGATTGTCTTGTCGCGGGCCAGCAATTTTTGCACGAGGCGGAACTCCCAAGTCGGAGCGCCGGCGACGAGCAACACACGAACCCGCTCTCGACTGAGAATTTTCACGACGGGTGACGACTGCTGATTGTCGTCGTCGGCCAGTTCATCTTCCAGCGGCTCGACTTTCACCTGATAGATCGAACGGCCCGCTTCTTTGGCGGTGTGCGAGAACTGAGCTCGCAGCCGGCCGCCACCTTCGGGCACCGGGAGTTGCAAGGACTGCACGACCGTCCCTTCGCCGACGGCCATGTCGCTATCGGAAACGCGTTGCTCGATCAGCTCCACGCGAACTTCGCTGGCCGAGAGCCCTTGGGCGACGATCATGGCGTCGATTTCAAATGGCTCGTCCTGCCAGACTTGCGGGCGGACATAGACGTTCGCTACGCGCAGGTTTCGCGGCCGGCTGGGATCGCCCACGCCGACAATGTACAGCGGCATGCCTCGCTCCTTGGCTTCGAGCGCGGCGACGCGGGGGTCGTCCTTGGCTGTGTGCTGACCATCGCTGAGAATGATGGCAGCCGCGGGACTATCGCTGGCGGCTGCTTCGCGAATGACGGTCCAGATGTCAGTGCCGCGGCCAACCGCTTGCAGCGGCCGCAAGGGGGCCGGCGCGGAGGATTCTTTGCCGGGCTTTGGTTCGGTGCCCGTTTTCGGCGACACTTCTTTACCGGGCTGAGCGGAGCCACGCACATCGAGCTTTTCCACCCGATCGGCAAAATCCATCGTCTGCAATCGTCCCTTCGCGGCCAATTGCGCGAGCAGGTGTGCGTCGCCGGCTGGATCGAGCAGCTTATCGACAATCTGCGCCCGTGTCAGCCGCTGCTGCCGCAGATCACTGATGCTGAGGCCTACCGCGGCCGCAGTCACAGCCGCGGCTTCATCGTCGGCGTACCGATCGGCGGTGCTCATCGATTGCGAAGCATCGCGCGCGAGGACCAGCGTCGGCTTGATCGTCCGCTGTTTGACGACGACCAAAGCCGGACCCAGAAAGACCACGGTTAAGAGCAGCACCACGCCGGTGCGCAGACCGGCGAGCAGCATCTTGACCCACCGCGGGCAAGTATCCAGTTCCCGCCGGTAGATGAAGAATACCGCATAGACGAGTGCGATCACGACGGCGATCAGCACGAACACGCCGGCGCTGGTGGGCATGTTGGTCCATTGAAATTCGACCTTCTCGCCCGGCGCGACGTCGCGAAAATCGTGACCCAGGAATTGCAGCACGCGGTGCCACCAGGGTTCGGCGGCAGGGCTGGCATCGGCGGCTAATAGGAAGGAGTTCAAGGTTGGCTCGTATCGGACGAAGAGTAGCTGTTCTATGGAATATAAATTCAGTAAATTCGCGATTTGGTTTATTGCACTGTCTCACGCGACCGCTGGGCTTGTCCCAGCGGGGCGATCACTGGCTGGCTACCTTCGCCAACTTACGTGGCGCGACGTAGCTCACCAGCGATCGCTCCACGGGGATAAACCCCGTGGTCGCGGAGTCCGATAATGTTTCATTGGTAGCTGACCAGTGATCGCCCCGCCGGCACAAGGCCGGCGGTCGCGAGGAATTTGCAAATCGGGAAGTAGTTTATCAACGATCCTTTGTTTGAATGAGAAACGGCGAATAGCGGATCAATATCTCCAAGCGCGGCTGAGCCGGGGCGTTGCGACGTGGCTGACCACTTCGCCGGCGGCATCGATCTCGGAAACGCCCTTACGATCGACGACCATGGTGTTGCCACTCGCGAGCCGCTGGGCGGTGTACGGTGTCACGAATTTGCCTTGGGCCCAGACGACTTTGCCGGCGCGGTCGAACTCGCGGACTTGCGTATGACCCACCGTGGCGACCAGCGTGTTGCCGTTTTCCAGGCGCTGGACGGAGAAGGCGTTGGCGACGCCAGTCAATTCCCAAACAATCTTCCCCGCGGCATCGACCTCGACCACTTTCTGCGCATTTTGCAACGCGATCAGCGTCCGGCCATCATCCAGCCGGCGGGCATCAACGGGGCGACCCTCGACCTTCGCTTGCCAGACGATCTTGCCCGCGCGATCTAACTCGACGACCTCGGAACTTTCCGTGCAGGCGAGCAAGGTGTTGCCACTTTCGAGCCGCTGCACGCTCGTCGGTCCGCCGGGCAAGCCGCCGGCCCGCCAGACTTCGTCACCCTGGGCATCGAATTCAATCACGACCTTCTCGGTATAGCAGCAGACCACGCGATGCCCGTTTTCCAATCCCTGACAACCCCAAGGCTGCGGCGGCGTTTGTTTCTTCCAAATTTCCTTGCCTTGCAAGTCGTACTCGATCAATTGATTCTGTTGCTGATCGCAAACGAGCAGGCGGCCCAGGTCGATGGTCAATTCTTGCAACGGAAACTTGAGCGTGGCGGTCAGACCTTCCTTATCGACCCAGGTTTGCCAGGCGGCCTGTTGCGCGGCACGTTTCTCCGGCGGGTCATAGACCACGAACGAAAGCGCCTGCCCCGTGGCTGCCTTGAGCGTGCGAAAGGCTTCGATGCGAATGGACATCTCGTCCGCATCAAGCAGGCTGACCAGCACCGGCAATGATTCCCGCCGACCGCGATTGGCCAGCGCTCGCGCCGCGGCCAGTTGCACGACGGCCGATTCATCTTGGAGCAGCAGCGGCAATTGCTGGTCCGCTAACTCCCCCGAGGCAGACGGCAGCGTGGCAGCCGCCAGTGCTCGTAGTTCAGGCGCGGGCGCATGTAAAGCAGTGATCAGTAGCGGCGCATCGGCGGGTCCGAGCGTCGTCACGAGCGCGCGACGCAACGCCGAGCGGAGCGGTTCGGCGGCGCAATGCGGCGTAATGGTCAGCAGCGGCACTGTCAGCCCCGCGAGTTTCTGGCGATGTATGGTGGCGAGCGCCGCGTGGAGCAGCGTTTGACTTTCGCGGGACGTCCCCTCGGCCACGAGCCTGGCCCGCCAGCGAATCTCCGGATCAGCTCCCGCGCTGGCGGTTGCCAACAGCTCATTCAGTCCCGTTGGCTGCCGTAGCAGATCGCGAGTCGCGGCCTCGCGCTGCAGATAGGCGTCATCGCCCAGTTGCTGGATCAGCCGCTGCAGGACTTGTTGATGTGCGCCGGAAGGAGTGAGTGAATCCAAATAGACGGTGATCGCTGGGGCGGTGGGTTCGATGCCGAATTTAGTTAACTGCTGGTTGTAGATGTCTTGGTCTTGGGCTCTGGCGATTGAGTTGAGGAGACACGCCGACGCGAACACGCTGCAGAGCAGCGTGGCGAAATGAAATCGGCGATAGTTGGATCGAACAATCATTCGTTTAGAACTGCGAGACCCCGGTGACATTGTTTTGCGCGTGACGCCATTTTACTTGCTGGCCAGCCGCATCAATTTCGGTCACGCCGTTGTTGTCGGCGATCAACGTGTTGCCATTGCTCAACCGCTGGGCACAGATGGGATTTACGAGCGGAACCTTGCTCGACCACACGGTATTCTTTCCCGTCGGATCAACTTCCACCACCTGCCCCGTATGCATCTGCACGATCAGCGTGTTGCCGCTGTCGAGCCGCTGGCAGAAGCAGGGGCCATTCATGCCGCGGGCTTCCCAGACGATTTGGTTCTTGGCATCCATCTCCACCACGCGGCTGCCTTGCTGCAGTGCGATCAGCGTGTTGCCATTCTCCAAACGGTGAGCATACATGGGCTGGCCCACGACCTGCGTGGACTTGGCCGAGCCGTCCGGCGAAATCTCAATCACCTGCTGCTGGTCCTTGCAAGCGACCAGTGTGTTGCCGTTTTCGAGCCGTTGCACGCTATAGGGAATGCCGGGCAGCTTGTCTTTCCGCCAGACTTCCTTGCCGTCCTCGTTGAATTCGATCACGCTGTTCTGCCCCTGATTGAACGCGGCAATCAGCCGATTGCCGTTGGGCAGACCCTGGCAGGCCCAAGGATTCATCACGCGGGTTCGCCACCGTTCTTTGTGATCGGCGTCGAGCTCGATGACCATCGACTGACCATAAGACACAAACAACGTCCGACCCAGCGGCAGATCGTTTTCGGGCAAGGGAATGGTGAGCTTGGCCGTTTGGCCATCGCCGTCCACCCATTTCTTCCAGGCTTCGATGCTCTTGGTGCGATCTTCCGGTTTGCCTTCAGCCGAGAAGGCAATCGCCTGCCCCGACATTGCCCGCAGAGCTTGATGGCTGCGGAGTCGCGTGCGGCTGTTCTCGGCAGAGAGCAACTGCACAAACGTTTTCAAGCTCTCGCGCTCGCCCAGGTTGGCGAGCGCTCGGGCGCCAGCCAGCTTCACCCGTTCATCGCCGGTGGCCACGACTTTGGTAAGCGAATCCTTGGCTTCCGCCCCGGCGACCTTCACCAGTCCGCCGATTGCAATTGCTTGCAAGTTGGGTTGATTGCCGGTGACCGCTGCGGTCAGCAAGTCCCGGTCAACGACCGTGGCACTTTCTTGCACGGCAGCAGCCGCAGAATGCACCAGATGATCACTGTCCAAGAGCGGCGCCAGTCTTAGAATCGCAGACGTGAGCTGAAGCGACTTCCCTTGCCGCGCGATGCGCAGCGAGTTGAGCAGCAGATCGCCCCGCTTGGATTTCAACTCGGCCGAGAGTGGCGGCGGCGAACCCGCGACAAAAAACTCGTGCAACAGACCAAGCGCGATCAGCGGTTTTTCCTGCGGCAGTTTTAACTCATGAATGGCAAGAAACAATCGAGTAGCGGAATCATCGGGCGTGGCCTTCTGGCGGAAGAGCAGATAGGCGCCCTTCAAATCGGCCAGCGCCGCATCGAGCTTCTTGTCTTTGAACATCAGCCTCATGCGGGTGAGCTGCGCTTCGGGATCGCCGGCGGAAATCTGCTGGGCTAGCGTGGTCAATCGATGTTCGAGCGTGGTCATCGCATAGACGCGACCGGCGCCGGCCACCCACAGCTTTTGACCATCGGAATAGATATTGCCGACCGGATCGTCCGTCGGCAACGCCACGCCGACCTGGCCTAAATCCGCTCCTTTGTCGAGGCTGAGTTTCAGGATCGAATCCTTCACAGGGATATAAAGTGCATCGGCAGTGAGAGCGCCATGGCCATAGGAGTTTTCGATTTCACGTTCCCAAACAATCCGCCCGCCGCTTAGAGCCACGCAGCGGACCATGTTCTTGCCGGCGACATACACTCCGTTGCCGCTCACGCCCAAGCAATAGGTCGCTTCGCTCGCGCCCGTCGAGCGCGGAGCGAGCCACAGCAGTTGCCCGGTCCGGCGATCGATGGCCATCAATTGATCGTAGTCAGACGCCATCACAAT
>JAYTUF010000280.1:0-8563 GCA_043744755.1 Anatilimnocola sp. | reverse complement strand
GGCTGACAAGCCAGCTGGTGTTTATGACGTTGGCGAAAAGGTGGAATGGAAGGTCGAGGTCAAGGACGGAACGGAGCCGGTGGAGGGAATGATTGCCTACTCGCTGCGGCGTGGCGGACTCACGGAGGTGCGCAAGGAAGAACTGGTCGCAACCGCGACCGGAGGATCGATCACTCATCAAGATACGGCCGCCGAGTTCAAAGAGCCGGGCGTATTGCTGCTGGACGTGACGTTTAAACCCAAGAATGGCAAAGAACTGAAAGGGGTAAATGCCATTGTCTTCGCCCCCGGCAAAATTGCCGCTTCCGCGCCGCCGCCCGACGATTTCGATGCGTTCTGGAAAGCCAAGATCGCCGAACTCGACGCGATTCCCCTGAATACGAAAATTGAACCGGTGGACATCGGCGACAAGAAGATCGAATACTACAAAGTGACGATGGACAACATCCGCGGCCGAAAAATCTATGGCCAACTGGCGAAGCCGGCTGGCGGCGAGAAGCTGCCGGCGCTATTGCAGGTGCAGTGGGCGGGCGTCTATCCGCTGCACCGCGATTGGGTCGTTGGCCAGGCGCGGCAGGGACGGCTGGCGTTCAACATCATGGCTCACGACCTGCCAATTGATGAGTCCGCGGAATTTTACAAAGAGAAGTCCGCGAAGGAGCTGGGCGACTATCCTGGGCAGGGGAACGACGACCGCGAGACCAGTTACTTCCTGCCGATGTTCCTGTCGTGCCGCCGCGCGGTCGATTTTCTGACGCAACGGCCGGATTGGGATCAAAAACATCTCGTCGTGCATGGCGGCAGCCAGGGTGGTTATCAGGCCATCGTGACCGCTGGCCTGCATCCCGCCGTCACTGCCTTCGCCGCGAATGTCCCTGCCGGCTGCGATCACACGGGCAAGCAAGTTGGTCGAGTGCCCGGTTGGCCGAACTGGGCAAGCCGGACCTGGCAAAAGAAGGATGAACAGAAAATGCTCACCGCGGCCCGCTATTTCGACGCGATGAACTTCGCTACGCGCGCCAAGTGCCCGGCGCTGATTGGCCTGGGTCTTGTTGATTCGGCTTGTCCCGCCGAGGGCGTGCTGGCGACTTGCAATCAACTGCAGGGGCCGAAGGAAATTGTCATCATGCCACGGGCCGATCATGGCGGAGATCATCGAGATTACAACGCTAAGTTTGGTCCATTCCTTGATAAATATTTGAAGAACTAAAGTTGGAGTTCCGCGTTTACGCGGTGGACTTCCGGCTGAAGCCGGGACTCCAACCTTGCGAACTATGTCCATTCCACCTCTACCATTGCTCGTCACCGGCCTCGCTGGTGTCGCAGGCTACAACGCGTTTCAATACCTGCGCGCGCGGTTTGGCGAGCAAGTGCTGGCCATTCGTCGCACGGACTATTGGCCGCTGAGTGGCCCCGGCATCATTCCTTGCAACATGGACGACCGCGACGCCATGCGCCGGCTGTTCGACCGCCATCAGTTCGCGGCGGTGTTGCACTGCGAAGGGACGTGCAAGCTCAAATCGTGCGAGCTCGATCCCGCCATGGCCCGGCGGATCAACGTGCAGAGCATGGCAATGCTGCTGGAGACCATCGCGGGGTCGTCCGTGCGACTGGTGCATCTGTCGATTGATCTGGTTTTCTCCGGCACTCGCGGCGGCAACCATCGCGAGGAGGACGAAGTCGATCCCGTCACCATCTATGGCCAAACAATGGTCGAGGCGGAAACCCTGATCGCCCGCGAACGACCGTCGGCCTGCATGCTCCGCATCTCGCTGCCGATGGGCGTGAGTTTCAACGGCCATGCGGGGGCCATCGATTGGATTCAATCGCGGTTCAAAAAGCAGAAGCCGGCCACGCTCTATTTCGACGAGCGGCGCACGCCTACCTATACGGATTGTCTCAGTCCATTACTCTTGGATGTGCTGGCTCGTCCTGAATTGCAAGGCCTGTATCACGCCGGCGGGCCACGTTCGCTCAGCCTATTCGAGATCGCTCAAGTCGTGAACCGCGTCGGCGGATACCGGCCCGAGGATCTCATGGGCTGCTTGAGGCTCGAAGCAGGTCCACTGCCGCCTCGTGCCGGCGACGTGAGCATGGACAGCAGCCGGCTGGCTGGCACTCTCGGCTATCAGCCGTTCGATCCTTGGCCGCTGCATGGCGAGCATGTCCCCACGCATCCCGACTGGCATCGCGACCGCACTGCAAGCGATCGCGGTTCGCCGGAATTGTTGGCGGAGGTGCTGTATCGAAATCCGCGACGTTTACTTTGAAGGCCTGCGAGAAGACCTGAGCGGCCGGTTTCGCACGCTCCGCAAAGGCCGCGACGCCTTAGGTCATTTCCTGAACCGATCCCTCGTTTTGGAGGCCGGCAATGAATACTGCCACGACAAATCAAACCGTCCGTGCGACGAATCTTTCCGTAAGTACAGTTCCGTCAACCGACGGAATCCCGCCGCTCGTGCATGCGCTCTGGCATCGACGAACGTCGGAAGCCTTTCCGCACCTTCGCGACGAGTTTCGGCTGGGCTGACACGTCTCGCCTCACGAATGTATCTCCACCACATCCTTGTCACTCACCACATAGTCCCCCTTCACGGTGCTGCCGGGGTTGATGTTGGTGCCCCAGACGCGAGCGTGTTTGAAGTTGGTGGCGACGTCTTTGTGAATCAGTTCGGCGACGTCCATGAGGCTGCCGCCGCGGCGGAGCGTGAAGGGCTTGTCGAAGTCGGCTTCCTTCTTGTTGGGGACTTTGGTGTAGACACGGACGACGTCGAGCGCGCGGAAGATGGCGTTCTTCAGTTCATCAAGTCCCGTGCCCGTTTCGGCAGCGATGCGATGCTCGTCAAAGTCGAGCTGGATGAACTCCCGCATCAAGGCGAGGCGGTCGGCCGCTTCGGGCAGGTCGATCTTGTTGAGCACGAGCAGGGTCTTGGTGAACGACAGGCCGATGTCATCTTCATCCAGGTACGATTCCTTCGCGAGCCGGGTTTTCGTTTCTTGCAGGCGATTGAGGACGGCCTGCAGTTGCTCGGTTCCCTCATCAGCGCCCAGGTCGACCAGCAGCAGCACGAGATCACTGCCGCGGATCAGCCCCAGCAGGCTCGAATCAAAAACATCGGCGGTGATCGGCGGGGTGTCGATCAGTTGCACGTTGATGTCTTCCCAGGGCATCATCCCCAGTTGCGGCTCGCGGGTGGTGAACGGATAGGGAGCGACTTCCGGCGTGGCCCGCGTCACGGCTTTGAGCAGCGAACTCTTCCCGGCGTTCGGTCCGCCCAGCAAGATCACCCGGCCCGCTCCTTGCCGCGGCAGTTTGAGGTTGGGTCCCTTCTTGGCTGATTTCTTCGCCGTCTCGACTTCCTGCTTGGCTTTGCTGATCTTGGCCTTCAGCTCGGCCTGCAGTTTGTCGGTTCCCTTGTGCTTGGGAATTTCCCGCAGCATTAACTCCAGGCAGCGGAGTTCATCTTCGGGCGTTTGCGCGCGGCGATATTCCTCTTCGGCTTTGTGGTACTGGGGAGTGAGGTTGGCGGGCATGGAGGAGGGTGAGAGGGTGCGCGGGTGTGAGAGTGTGAGTGATGGAAGCGGGTTACAATTTTGCGATGGCTTGGAAGTCTTGCTTGAGGGATTGATAGAGGCGTTGATAGATGGGGAAGCCGGCGTTGTAGCCGGGGATGGCTTTCTTGTCGGCGGGGGTGCGGCTGACGACGCGAATGTTGGCGGCGCAGGCTTCCTGAATGTTCTTGTAAGCGCCAGCGCCGACGGCCGCGAGCAGGGCGACTCCGTACGCGGGGCCTTGCTCGGCGTTGATCGTGACGACTTCCTGACCGAAGACATCGGCTTGAATCTGCCGCCAGAGTGGGCTCTTCGCGCCGCCGCCGGATGCGCGGATTTGATTCACGGGGACTTTCATCTCGGCGAGGATCGCCAAGCTATCGCGCAGGGAATAAGCAACCCCTTCCATGATGGCGCGGGCCAGGTGACCGCGGCCATGCGTGAGCGTCAGGCCGACGAAACAACCGCGAGCGTTGGGATCAGCGTGCGGCGTTCGTTCGCCCGAAAGATAAGGCAGGAAGAACAGCCCCTGACTGCCGCGCGGCGTTTGCTCGGCTTCGTCCCCGAGGATCTTGTAGGGATCGGCTTTGCCTTTGCCGGCTGACTTCGTGGCCAGATCTTTGCAAACTTGTTCTACAAACCATTGCAGCGAACCACCGGCGGAGAGCGTCACCCCCATCATGTGCCACTTGCCGCGGACCGCGTGGCAGAAAGTGTGCAGGCGACCCTGCGGATCGACTTGCATCTGATCGCTATGCACGAACATCACGCCGCTGGTGCCGAGTGAGTTCGACAGAATGCCACCTTCGACGACGCCAGTGCCAACCGCATTGGCCGCACAGTCGCCTGCGCCGCCGACGACCAGGCAATCGGTGGTCAGCCCTAATTCCTTCGCTGCAGCAGCGGTCAATTTGCCGGTGACTTCTTCCGACTCGTAAACTTGCGCGAGCAGCGAAGCATCGAGTTCCAGCTTTTCGAGCAGCTTCGTGCTCCACTTTCTTTTCGCAACATCGAGCAGCAACATGCCGCTGGCATCGCTCACCTCGGTCGCATATTCGCCCGTCAAGCGGCGGCGGATGTCGTCCTTGGGAAGCAGCACCTTGACCGTCCTAGCGAAGTTTTTCGGCTCATGGTTTCGCAGCCAAAGAATCTTCGGCGCGGTGAAGCCGGTGAGAGCCGGATTGGCAACGAGCTGGATCAACTTCTTGCGGCCGCCGGCGCGTTGTTCAATTTCCGCGCACTCTGCCGAGGTGCGCTGATCGTTCCAGAGCAGAGCGGGTCGCACGACCTGGTGATTCTTATCGAGAAACACGCTGCCGTGCATCTGGCCGGAAAGGCCGATGGCTTTGATGTCGGCCGGCTTGAGCTTGGCCTTCTTCACCGCGGAACGCACGGTGGCGATAGTTGCTTGCCACCAATCCTCCGGGTCCTGCTCGCTCCAGAGCGGCTGGGGCATCGACAGCGGATAGCCCTGGGCGGCTTCGGCGAGAATCTTGCCAGCCTCACTGACGACCAGCGTCTTGGTGCCGGAGGTGCCGATATCGATGCCGAGAAAATGAGCCATGAGCGGGCCTGTCTGCGTGGAATTCACTGCGGAGAATCAGGCGGGATTGTAGCCCCCTGCCGCGTCCACGACCAGAACTGGCGCAGTGGGCTCACGAATTGCAAGTAGCTGAATTCGCCAGAATTCAGTCTTCGCACGGTCTGAATTCTGGCGAATTCAGCTACAGAAAAAGGTCAGTGGAAGCTTAGCTCGCGACGGCGACTTCGACCGCGTCGATCAAATGCCGGGCGCCTTCGGCCTGGCAATGCTGAATCGCGACTTGCTTTTCATAGAACCAGCGGACGTGACCCCGTAGCGTGACCAGTCCTTGGTTTACATCAACGGCCAGGTGGCGCAAGGCCTGATGATGGCTTTGGGCGAGATGCGAGATGATCCGCAATTGCAGCACGCGATCAGAATCGAGCAGCGCGGAGTCAGAGCACGAAGAGACCATAACGGAGTGCATCCTTACGATTGGCAGGTTTTAGAAATGAACAAGTGCTTAGAGTGCCGTGCCGCCGGTTTCGCCGGTGCGAATGCGGATGGCTTCTTTAATTTCGGAGACGAAGATCTTGCCGTCGCCGATTTGGCCGGTCTGGGCGGTCTTGATGATCGAGCTAATAGCCTTCTCGCTAGATTCGGCGGGCACGACTAGCTCAATTTTCAGCTTGGGGATGAAGTCGATCTTGTATTCAGCACCGCGGTAAGTTTCTTTCTGTCCCTTTTGACGTCCGAAACCGCGCACTTCGGTGACCGTCAGGCCATGGAAACCAGCCGCGACGAGCGCGTTCTTGATTTCGTCCAACCGATGGTGCCGCACAATCGCCTCGATCTTAATCATCATCGCGACCAAACTCCCGTGCATTTTTTGAATCTGCCGGAAAATGAGTTTGCCGGCCGCCTTCCGAAGTACCTAATATCTAGCAACTGGGGTGCCAAAGGCAAGGCCCTGCGGCCATTTCTGCGATGTAAAGTGAATCGAGACAATGAATAAGGTAAAAATGACGCAATTGCGCTGTACCGCAACTGCTGTGCTTAACCTGAGCCAGAGCATAAGGTCTAGGCGAGCCTGCTTAGGAAGTCAGCAGGGTTGAACATACGAAGCAGTCGAGTTCGCGAGGATAAAGATTAGCCCACATGAGCCACGACCATCACCATCATCATCAGGCGGGCGCGAACCTGCTGATTGCGTTCTTGCTGAACCTCGCGTTCACCGGGATTGAAATCGTGGGCGGCATCTGGACGAACAGCGTGGCGATTCTGAGCGATGCGGTGCATGACTCGGGGGATTGCCTGACACTCCTGCTGGCGTGGTACTTGCAACGCCTCGCGCAGCGGCGGGGGGACGCCCGGTTCACTTATGGCTACCGCCGGCTGTCGTCGCTGGGGGCATTGATCACTGGGTTGGTGCTGGTGGCCGGGCTGACGTTCGTCGTTTGGGAAGCCGTCGAGCGATTGCATGCGCCGGAAAGAGTGCAATCGCTCGGCGTCGTGGGCCTGGCGATTGTGGGTGTCCTCTTCAACGGCGCCGCGGCCTGGCGATTGTCGGGGGGACATTCGCTGAGCGAACAGATGGCCCGCTGGCATTTGCTGGAGGATACGCTGGGCTGGGTCGCGGTTCTGATCGGCGGCGTGGCGATGACGATCTGGAACGTGCCCATTCTCGACCCGCTGCTGGCTTTGCTGGTGGCGGCCATTGTGCTTTGGAACGTGCTTTGGAATTTGCGGAAGGTCGCTCATATTTTCTTGCAGGGTGCGCCACCAGGTTTTGATCCCCAGGCCTTCGAACACTTACTCGCCGATATTCCGCAGGTCAGCGGCAGCCATCACACCCACACCTGGACGCTGGACGGCGAGCGGCATGTCTTTTCCACGCACCTCGTCGTATCACCCACCGCCAGCCGCGACGAAATTGTGGCCATCAAGCGCCGGGTGCATGAATTGCTGCGAAAGCACCATTTCGAGCACATCACCGTTGAAGTCGAGATGGCGGGCGAACGCTGCGCCGCGGAACCTGAAGATGAGGGCTGACGGGACATCGATCGCTAGCGATTGGCCGCTAGCTGGATGCCCAAACCTTTGACCCAGCGCCTTGCTTTACATTGCTGCCGCCATTCTTCATACTTGGCCTTCCTCCGTGACCACTAGCTCGCACGCTGTTCGCAGCGGCCGAGTTTTGCTTATATCCGGCTCGTTCCATGAATCGTCTGGCTGTCAGCGAAATTACGACCTTCCGTTGGTCGTTTGAAGAAGACCTGCTGCACTATGAGGCCGCGGGGCTGGCCGCGATTGGCGTCTGGCGGCAGAAGCTGACCGATTATGGCGAAGACCGCGGCGTCGAACTGCTGCTGCATCACGGCTGGCGGGTGAGCAGCCTGCAATGGGCCGGCGGCTTCACCGGCAGCGACGGCGGCACACATGAGGAAAGCATTGATGACGCCTGCGACGCCATTCGCCTGGCCCACGCCATCGGCGCCCCTTGCCTGCTGCTGCACAGCGGCTCGCGGAGCATTCACACGCACAAGCACGCCCGGCGGCTATTGCGGACCGCCATTGATCAACTGCTGCCGCTGGCCGAAGCGTTGCAAGTCTGTCTCGCCTTGGAGCCGATGCCGCGCGAAGCAGGCACCGATTGGACCTTTCTGCATGACTGGGATGAAACGCTCGCGTTGCTTAAAAACGTCGGCAGCGACTATCTGCGGGCCGTACTCGACATGTATTACTGGGGTCATGACGAACAGACTCTCGCCCGCCTGCCGGAACTTGCCCCGAAGCTGGCCCTGGTGCAACTCGCCGATTCACGTCAGCCGCCGCAACTCGAACCCAACCGCTGCCCACTCGGCGAAGGAAACATTCCGCTGCACACCATCATCGAGCAACTCAACACCGCCGGCTATCGCGGCTGCTATGAAGTCGAACTGATGGGCGAAGAAATCGAAGCCTGCGATTACCACGACCTGCTGAATCGCTCACAACAGGTGTTTCAGCAGTTGGTGACGTAGTTTATGCGCCGAGAACTTTCGACAGCCGTTCTTGAGTGGCCTCGAGATAGAGTTCCTTCTTGCCAAAGCCAAGCAGCGCGCCCGCTTCCACCGCTTGCTCTTGATACTGCGGATAGTTGGTGATCAGCATCACGGGAACACCGGCTAGCTGCGGGTCCGCTTTGATGGCTTGGATGATTTCCAGGCCGTCGCTGTAGTCCTGGTCGAGCTTGCGGTTGACCAGCACCAGATCAAACTGCCCCTGCCGCAACGCAGCCAGCGAATCATCCGGTCCATGGCATTGCACCACGTCCGCGGCAAACTGCTTCCGCAGCATGCCGCTGATGGCGCCATGATCCATGGAACAGTTGCCGATATCGAGGACTCGTTTTGGCATACACACCCGTGGGGCAAGTTTCTAACGGGTGTAACCCGCGCTCCGCGGGGTGTTCGAGAGGGCTTTTTGTGATGATTGGTTTGGAGAGGG
>JAYTUF010000279.1:0-8575 GCA_043744755.1 Anatilimnocola sp. | reverse complement strand
GCACTGAATACACTCCCTCGTGCCCTTGGATCGGCTTGAAGCGCAATCCCGGATGCCACGGGTTCTGTCGCCACAATTGGTAAGCGCGCCTGGCCTGCTCGCGCACCTCGGTGGGCAGCCGAGCGAAGCATTCGAGAAAGTCATCAGTGACGACGGAGTTCACAGATCATCAAACCCCGCTGCTCGGCACCGACCATCCCGCAATTGTTCTTCTGCACGAGTCAGCAAATTCGCCAACTTGCCGGGCGAACGTGCGAGCGATTCATCCCACCGACGTTCGTCCTCGATCTCTTCCAGGATGAGCGCTGCAATGGCATCCTGCTCCGCGTCCGAGAGCTTGCGAGCTTCCGCGACTGCCTGATCGAGCAACGTTGACATCGAGCATCTCTCCCGGCCATCGAGCCGAAAACGCAGTTTTATTCGATAGGTAAATTATCTATCATCGCCCGTGGCACGTCCACCGCGCCCAGCAAGTGTACTTCCCCTCTGATCGTAACTTCAGCACAAGCAGGGTCCGCGCGATCCAAATTGTCCATTAATTGACTCATCCGGGAGGCCTGTTTTCGTGCCATTCCCGAGAGATACACACATTTCTGGCCCGCGATGCCGGCGATTAATGGACACCCCACTTTAGGGCGATATTGAGACTTACGTCAACTCTCTCCGCTGCCAAGCCTCACAGTGGAAAGTCATCTTCGGCCGCCGCGCGACCGAAGATCATCTTGGGAACACGGACCTTCAGGATCATCATGGTCAGCGCCGCCTGGCCAATGTCTTTGTCGCTGAGGTGGCTGCGGACCTCGTCACTCAATCGCTTCAGTCCTGTCGGCGACGCAGCGCTCGGATCATCGCCGAAGGCCTTCGCGGCGAAATATTTTTGTTCGAGGCTCAGGTGCTGAAACGACGATTCGCTGAGCGCTGCATAGTGCGGTTCCAACTCCTCCCGGCGAGTCCTTCTGTAAGCCCGCAGTCCCATTAGCAAGCCAGCATCCCACTGCGGCGGCGCGGTGGTCTTGGGCCGCGCCTGAAACCAGCGCTGCAGGGCTTGGATGTTCTTGGCCGGCACCTTCAAGTACGCCAGGTGAGCCTGCCGCAGCGCCAGCAACTGCCAGTAGATGACCTCGTTCGGAACATTGTTTCCGTCGGAATCCAGCCAGACCCCGCTGGGAATGTGCTGCGAATCGCAAATCTGGTTGATTGCCTGCTGCGCTGCGACGGCCAGTTGGTCGTCGTGCGTGAACGGGTACAGCTCGCACAGCGCCAACGTGGCGAGCGCCTGGCTGCGGTGTGTTGAATCGTGCTTGGGAAACCTCATTCGTTGCAGAGGCATCGCGTCATTCACACCCGCTGCATTCAACAAAAACTGGTAACCTCGCCGCACCACGTCTTTGTACTTGCCAGTCTTCTGTGTCTGACCCGCGCTCTGGTACGCGAGCAACACCAGCGCTGTCGTTTCTGTCACGGCAACTAGTTCCGGCTCAGGCAAGTTGGCTGATGCTGCCGGCAACCAGCTTCCGTTCAACAGTTGCTCGCTCGCAAACCGGGCGAGGGCAGCAGCATCGGCACCCTCACTGGTAGTGAACGCTGACGGCGCGGGACTGGTCGCTGCCGGAATGACGCTGGGGAGCGGCGGAGTTTCAACTAGCGGCGGCGGCTTGATCCATGCGGACCACGCAATCGCGATCAGCAGAGCCAACACGCTGCCGCCGCCGAGGAGCCAGATCACCCTTGACGTTGGTGTCGTTGTTCGCTCTTTCCCCATGTGGCGCCTCGCCAAGCGTAAGAGGTCGGGAGTCGTTGGCGAATGATGTCTCTCGATTCTGGAGAATCGCGATTCGCCCAAGACTCCCGACCCCGGTTTCATTTAACGATCTTCATCGGGCGCTTCTCCTGCAGGTTCCACCGGCACGGCGGGGACGGAGCCTAACGTAAACGGATGCTCCAGCACGAACTCTTTGCCGCGGCGGACGAACAGCCGCAGGCGCACGCACCAGCGGATTCGCACGATGGCGCCGTCGTAGCTGAGCGGGCTATTGGGGAGCATGACTTTGAAGCGGCGCATCGGCCGCAGGTCGCCATCTTCGACATCCGCGGGCAAGCGGCGTTCGAAGTAATGCACGCCCAAGTCTTCTTCGCCTTTGCCTTCCGTGAGCCAGAGGACGGAAGCTTCGACGGCTTGGATCTCGAGCGTATCGATGGCGTCGATTTGATATTCGCAGATCAACTCATCGCCGGCCGAGTAATGCTTGCGACTGCCGCCCAAGCAAACGCTGAGCAACGGCTCTTCCGTCAGGATGGTATCGGTCATGCATGCACCCCTGCGCCGCCGGCGATGACCGTCACCGGCGGCTGCAGTGATTGCCGCGTTTGCTGTGAACCGATTTGCACTTGCAAGGTGGCCGCGCCGGGATAGACGACGAGCGGAAACGCGCGGCGGAACTCGGGCCAGCCTTCGGCCAGCACGCGGACCACCAGCCGCCATTGCACGCTATTGTGCGAGCTTTGAAACGAGTGCATCACATCGGCGGGAATGGGGAGTGCGAACGAGCATTGGAAGGGCTGGACCGGCTCAATCAAAAAGTCGGCTTGCTCAAAGGCCACGCGGCTCGAAACCGCGCGAACTTCCGTGCGGGAATCGGTTCCCTGTTGATAGGTGGCCTCTTCTTCGCAGACGAGGCAAACTTCCAACTTGTGTACGCGGATATGGCCCTGCTGCCAGACCGCCACGCGATATTCACGCCCCGCGTGCAGCGGCAGATCGGAAACTTCCACCGTCGTCGGCCCCATGCCGGTGTGAACGACAATCAACCGCAGCAAATAGTAGATCGACCAGACACCGACGGCGACAAGCGGGAAGAGGAATAAGGTTAGGTACCAATCGCCCTGTCCCGCTACATGGCCCCGAATTGCCCACACAATCATTACGCAGGCGACTGCATTCCAAATAAGCGTGAACAAGGTCGTCGCGAGCAGTCGCCAACCGGGAGATTCCGTGCGCGGCAGGCGATAGCTTAACTCAATGCCCGGGCTGTTGGTCAAACCTTCGAGTTCGGGAATCGTCGGATACTCGGGTCGCTGCGGCATGACATCGCTGAGCGCGTCGATCTCGGTGGCGGACTGAGCCAGCATCGAGCGGCGTTCGACCGAGATGCCAAGCCGCATCACGGTCCAGATCAGCCCGCCGCCTCCCAACAGCGCGAATGAGGCCGAGACCATGATCATCAACCAGCGACCCAGGCCGAAGCCATAGGCGGCGGGATGGTGCAAGCCAATGAGCGTGGCGAGCGCGCCGACGCCCAGCCAGAACAGCACGGCAAAAAACAGCGCTTCCCCGACACTGCCAGCCAGGTTCGAGCCGGTTCGGCGTGTTCCCCGTTTCTTTTCCAAAAAGCGAAACAAGCGGGCCACAGGGGGCTCCGGGAGGAAGTGAACACAACGATCGGCAGTGGGCCGCGCTGCAATGTGGGGACCAGCAATCGCGACGGCAGGCCGCTGCGCGCATGAACGCCTTTGATTATAGAACTTATTTGATTCTCACTCCTAGTCCTGCGGAGGCTGGTTTTGAGGTTTCCTGCCGATTAAATCCGCAAATTTTGCCCAATCTGTTTTTCCCGTGAATTGACAAGCCCCTCTGCCGCGGCTCAAAATGAAGCGGTGCGCCGGCGCGCAAGCGCCGGCACATTCACGGAACAGACGCCAGTTTGCCCACTCTCATCTTCAAACTGGTCATCATCCTGCTTGGATTGCGGGCTGGCATCAACGATGATGACTAGGCCTTAAGAAACTAGGCCTTCAGAAACTATCGAGACATGGTTGCCCAAGTGGGTCTCCGCAGCGCGGAGGCGGAATGGGCGACAAACTCAGGCTGATTCAAGATTATCCCGGATTGGAGTATCGCAACGTGGCTGCACCCCTCGGACCCAAGAAAAAAGGAGATTTTACCGAGATTCTCCTGCGGCGGCGCGTGATCAGTCAGGATCAGCTCAACGAAGCGAAGCAGGTTTCCAAGGACAGCCACGCCAATCTTGCTGAAACGATCATCAAGCTGGGCTACGCCACCGGCGAAGACGTGATGCGGGCGGTCGCCCAGGAACATGGGCGGGACTACATCGATCTGAGCGAAGTGACCATCCCCGAGCACATCATTGAACTCGTGCCGGAGTCCGTCGCCCGCGAAAATGCCATCCTCCCGCTAATGGAGAGCGAAAATGGGCTAAAAGTGATCGTGAGCGATCCTTACGACTTCGATACGGTCGAAAAGCTGCAATTTATCTTGAATCGCAAGATCGAGATCGCCCTGGCACCCCGCGAGAAGATTCTCGAAGCCATCAATAAGTATTACAGCCAGATCGAAGGTGAATCGGCGGACTCGGTGCTGCAAGAGTTTACCGATACAGCCATCGACTTCACCGAAACGGAATCGGCCTCGGTTTCTTCCAACCAGGAAGTCATTGATGAAAACAGCGCACCCGTGGTGCGGCTGGTCAACCTGATGATTTCGGAAGCGGTGCAACTGCGGGCTTCAGACATCCACGTCGAGCCTTTCGAGGAGGTCGTCCGGATTCGCTACCGGATCGACGGTATGCTGCACAAACGCGACAGTCCCCCGCGCCGGTTGCTAGCTGCGATCATTTCCCGCATCAAGATTCTGGGCAAGATGGACATCGCCGAGCGCCGCCGCCCCCAGGACGGGCGGATCAAGGTGACGGTGGGTGACAAGGATCTGGACCTTCGCGTCAGTATCATTCCCACCGCCCACGGCCAATCAGCGGTCATGCGGATTCTGAACAAGGACAACATCAAAGTCGGCGTCCGCCAGCTCGGGCTTTCGGAAGGGGACTTCACCAAATTCCAGGGCCTGCTCAAGCGGCCGAACGGAATTGTGCTCGTCACGGGGCCCACCGGTTCGGGGAAGACCACAACGCTCTACGCCGCGCTGAACTCGATGAACCGGCCGGACAAAAAGATCATCACCGCGGAAGATCCTGTGGAGTATTACCTCCCCGGCATCAATCAGGTGGAGGTGAAGCATAACATCGGGCTCGACTTTTCGCGCATCATCCGCTCGATGCTGCGTCAAGCGCCGAATGTGATCCTCGTCGGCGAAATGCGCGATGAAGAGACGGCCCAGATGGGAATCCAAGCTTCTTTAACTGGACACTTGGTCTTTAGTACGCTACATACGAACGATGCGCCCAGTGCTGTAACACGCATGGTGGACATGCACGTTCCCTCGTATCTCGTCGCCAGCAGCGTGGTGGCGGTGCTCGCCCAGCGTCTGGTGCGACTGAATTGCCAGAAATGCAAGCATCCGATTCAGCTCCCCGAATCGGTTTTGCAGGATGCCGGGATACCGCTGCACCTAGCCCAGATCGCCACCTTCATGAAAGGAAAGGGTTGCGGCAACTGCAACAAAAGTGGTTATCGCGGCCGGCAGGGAATCTTCGAGCTGATGATGATTTCCTCGAAAATCCGCGAGCTGATTTTTAAGAACGTCTCCTCCGTCGAAATCCGCAAAGCGGCCATCCCTTTGGGGATGAGCACCCTATATGTGGATGGTATTCGCAAGGTGATGAAGGGGGTCACCACCTTGGAAGAAATTTATCGCAATGCGAAGCGGACGGAGCAGGATATTATCACGCAATAAGTTGAATGACAGTCGGTCGCACTGCCCCAGAATGAGATCAAGATTGTTCGGTGACGAAGTTTTTTACGGACGACTTCCCCCGCTTGTCGTTTCGCGCGAACTTTCGCGCGAGTAGCGGGTCCGCGGTTCATAATGGGAGGCGCGACCCAATCACTTCCGAAACTTCTCTCCCAGTCCCTCACGTTTGTCATTCCCTCAAACCTTCATTCAAACGTTTTCTCATCAAAACACACCATTTCTCGCGCCACCATTTGTCCCGGGCGAACGAACTGGGATAATCAAGCTGTCGGCCAGGAACAAAATTCTCATCTTCAAACTGATTCAAGTGTTCGCAGGGAGCGCGGCCAGATCGCGGAACGAAACCAGTTCCGCCTGAGCGCTGCGTCATCTCTTTTTCATAATCAGCGGATGAACAACGCAGTGGCCTGCCGCGCATTGTTTGCTGCGCGCACGTTTCACGGCTAAGGGGTTGGTATGGCTACCATTTTGATCGACAAGCTGCTGCAAGCAGCGGTCAAGCAAGGCGCGAGCGATATTCATATCGTGACGGGGCAGCCCCCGGTGTTTCGGCTGCACGGCCGGATGCGCAAACTAGAGACCAAGGTCCTCGAGCCGGAAGACACCGTCGGCCTGATGAAGAGCATTGCCCCCGAGCGGTGCCAACGCGAACTGCAAGAAAAGGGGAGCTCGGACTTTGGCTTTGCGTTCGGTGATCTGGCCCGCTTCCGCGTTTCGATCTTCAAGCAGCGGGGCCATGTTTCGATGGTGCTGCGGCAGATTCCCAACAACATGCTCACTCCGCAGCAACTCGGCTTGCCCGATGTGTGCGTGAAGCTGGTCATGCGGCCGCGCGGTTTGTTCCTCGTCACGGGGCCAACCGGTTCCGGCAAGAGCACCACGCTGGCCAGCCTGGTGAACTACCTCAACGAGACGGTCGATCACCATATCATCACGATCGAAGACCCGATCGAGTTTTATCACTATCATAAGAAATCGACCGTCAATCAGCGCGAGATCGGCGTCGATGTTCCCAGCTTTTCCGAAGCGATCCGCCGCGCGTTGCGGCAAGACCCGGACGTGATTCTGGTCGGCGAAATGCGCGATCTGGAAACGATTGAAGCCGCCATCTCCGCGGCGGAAACGGGGCACGTCGTGTTCGGCACGCTGCACACTAACAGTGCTCAGGGCACGATCAACCGTATTATCGATGCCTTCCCCGGCAACTTGCAGGACCAGATTCGCACCCAGCTTTCCACGTCGGTGATTGGCGTGGTGGCTCAAACATTGCTTCCCAAAATCGGCGGCGGTCGCTGCGCCGCGTATGAGATTCTGGTGGTCACGCCCGGCATCGCGAACTTGATTCGCGAGAACAAAACATTTCGTATCAACAGTGCCATTCAAACCGGCTCGAAGTTCGGCATGCAATTGATGGACGACCACTTGTTCCGACTCTGGCTCGAGCAGAAATGCACGTTGGAAGACTGCCTTTCCAAAGCCCAGAACCAGGATGAACTCGCCAAACGAATTCTCAACGCCCAGCGCGGCATCATGGACGACGCCGGTGGCCAAGTCGCCGGCGTCGATCTCAACGCCGCCCCCAAAGCCGGCGGCCACGGCGGCCATTAAATACTCACTGACTCACTGACTTCCTGACTCCTGAATCCCTATCCCTGTCCCCCGACCCCCGGTTACCCTATGGCCATTCGTCGTATCGGTCAAATCCTGGTTGACATGGGCTTCATCTCCGATGAGCAATTGGAGATGCTGCTCGAGGAGCAGCAAAACCGCCCTGGCACCCTGCTCGGCAAGATCGCCCAGGAATTGAACCTGGTCAATGAAGATCAGTTGGTGCAAGCCCTCTCGGAACAGATGGGCATGAAGGTGGTGGAGCTGGGCGATATCACCATCCTGCCCGATATTCTCAACAAGATCACGGAATCGATGGCGCAGCTCTATCGCGTCATTCCGCTGCAGTTTGAAGGAAATCGCCTGACCCTGGCCACCTGCGATCCACAGAACATCACGATTGAAGACGAACTGCGGTCGCTGCTCGGTTATGAAGTTCGGATTTTGATCGCGACCGAAACGGATATTAAGAAAACGCTGGATCGCTATTACGCGTCCGATAAAGATACCATTCAGGGTTTGATCGACTCTCTCGAAGCCGATAAGGATTTGAAAAAGGCCGTTGAGTCGGCCGAGCAAGGCAAGCACGACCTGGGTGATATCGAATCGCTGGCCGATAGTGCCCCGGTTCGCAAGCTGCTGAATATGGTGCTGCTGCTCGCCATCAAGGATCATGCCAGCGATATTCACTTTGAGCCGTTTGAAGACGAATTCCGCATCCGCATCAAAGCCGACGGCGTGCTGTTCGAAATGGTTCCTCCGCCGCGGCATCTGGCTTTTGCGATCACCACTCGCATCAAGGTGATGGCGAACCTCGATATTGCCGAACGCCGTATGCCGCAGGACGGCCGGATTGAATTGACGGTGGGCGGCCACCCGATCGATCTCCGCGTCAGCGTGCTTCCCACGCTGTTTGGCGAGAGCGTCGTCATGCGAATTTTGGACCGCTCGGTCGTCTCGCTCAACCTGGCTAAGGTGGGTCTCGATCCCGCCATGCTCAAGGTTTTTCGCACCATTATCGATCAGCCCAACGGCATCGTACTCGTTACCGGTCCCACGGGGTCTGGCAAGACGACGACGTTGTATTCCGCGTTGTCGGAACTGAATCACATCGAAGACAAGCTCATCACCACCGAAGACCCGGTGGAATACGAAATTGACGGTATCGTGCAGATTCCCATCGATCACGATATTGGCGTCACCTTCGCCGCCTGCTTGCGGGCCATTCTGCGGCAGGATCCCGATATCATTCTCGTAGGCGAAATCCGCGATCTCGAAACCGCAGAGATCGCCATTCAAGCC
>JAYTUF010000278.1:0-8599 GCA_043744755.1 Anatilimnocola sp. | reverse complement strand
GAGCAGACCAATCACGCGGCTGAAGTCGTCAGGCGTGACGAGCGCGGTGTCTTGCAGTTGCACGGGCCTGGGCAGCAAGTACAACCCCGAGCTGTGCTTGGTGAGCGAGCGCTTGAGCAACGAGAAGTCGAGCCGCGAGATGTTCTGCGCGACATCGACCAGCGTGTAATCGGGGATGGCGTCGAGAAACACATCGGCATCGCCGAGGGCCATATCGAGATCGACTAGGACCACCGAGTTCCGGGGTTCCGCGGCCAGGATGCAGCCCAGGTTGACTGCGGCCGAAGTAGTGCCGACGCCGCCGGTGGCGCCGGCGACGGCAATCACATGGCAACTGCGGGTGCCGCCGCTGCCGCCGCCGAATTTTTGCGTGCTAATGCGATCGACGGCCGCGACCAGGTCTTCGACCCGGACGGGTTGTGACAGAAACTCCTTCGCGCCGGCTCGCACAGCCCGCAGGATGATCTGCCCGTCGTTCGAAGCACTCACGACCAGAATCGCGCACTCGGAACTGGTATCGCGGAGTGTTTCCAGGAGCTTCAGGCCCTTCTCGGCGTTGCTGTCGATGCAGACGATGCCGATATCGGGCTTGGTTTGCGAGATGACGTCGGCGAAGAATTCGTACCGCGAGCACTCGGCTTCCAGCCAGACAATGTCGAGGCTCAGCAACATGTTCTTCAGCGCGGTGCGCGAAGAATCGCTGGGATCGACAATCGCTATGCGGAGCACGTTGCTCATGCGGCGGAACCAACCTTGAGAAATCAGAGACTCAAACCAGCGTTCAAACTTGCGGGGCTAACCGTTACCGGCAGGAATTGCTGCCTGTCGGAGAAATTGCCCTGTAAGTAAATAGGTCGGAATTCAGCGCGCCGTGCTGGACGGTCCGTTGTGATTATCACCCAGCGAGCATGGCGTAAACCCGAGCCTACTTCAACTCGTCATAACCCAACGGACCGATCAGGGCCGGTTGTGAGGGTCGGACTTGTTGCACCGGTTTGCCGGTCGGATGATTGGCGCCCGCGTAATACGAATAGTTGCCGGTCGCCGCTTGCGTGCTGGCTGAGGTTGCTGCGGGGCGCTGGGTCGCCGAGGGGCGCTGCGCCGCAGCTTGGGGCGCTGAAGTTTGCAGCGCGCCGCGAACATTGCTGCTGGCAACGGTCTTGGCGGGTGTGCCGCCGTAGGCCGGTCCCGAGGGTTGGGACATTTGGCGGGCACTGTTTTGATTGGAAGTGGGCTGGTTGGAATAAGGCTGAGCCGCCGGCCGGCGCGACTGCGTGCCGTAAGGAGCACCGGATCCGCCGTTGATCTCTTCGGGGTTGCGGATGGAGGCACCGCCCGGACCGCAGTTGCCGCTGTCGCACTTCTTGGGAACTTCCAAGTAACTGCGATAGTACAGCTCGGTATCGGTCGGGCTGGCGGTCAACTGGCCTGGTCCGCAGGGCGGCACTTCGTTGGGGTCCATCGCTTCCGCGAATTCGGGCGTGACGAGGATCACCAGTTCCACTTCGTTCTGGCGTTCGGTGTTGCGGCGGAAAGGAGCGCCGAACCAGGGCAGATCAGCCAGCCACGGCACCCCGCGGCTTTGGGCTTCGACCCGGTTGTAAACCAGCCCCGCGATGGCCAGCGTTTGCCCCGCTCGCATTTCGACACCTACATCCGCCCGCCGTTGACGAAAGCCGGGGATGCTCGTGCCGTTGAGCTGCACCGACAGGCTGTTATCCAGTTCCGTGATCTGGGGACGGACTTCCAGGCGAATCAGGCCGTTGCCCAGCACGATCGGCACGAAGTCAACCTGGGTGCCAAACTCGCGATATTGAATGGTCACCGTGCCCAAACTCTGCGGCACCAGAATCGGCACTTCGCCACCCACATTGAAGCTGGCGGGGCGGCCGTTGAGCGTCGTCAAAGTTGGTTCGGCCAGCAGCTTGGCCAGATCGTTCTGGCGCAGGGCTTCGAGGAAGCCATAGAACGTGTTATTTCCATCCACGATGCCGAACCGCACGGTCGAAGGTCCGCCGGTCACGTTGCCAACTCCGCTGAGCAGGCCGCTGACCCCTTGCGAGACAAAATTTGCGCCGTTGAGGTTGGCCCAGTCAAAACCCAACGTGCGGAGCTTGGTCCGCGAGACTTCCATGATTTTCACATGTAGCAGCACCTTCTGTACGCCGCCGACGGTCAGGTTGTTGACGATCTGCGGGAAGTAATCCTGCGCGATCCGTGTGATCTGCGGCACCATCTCGGCCCGCGGTACGAAGCCGGTCACATACAGGCTGCTATTGAGCGGCCGCAAGCGGATGTTGGCATCGGGGAATTCAGTCTTCAAAATCAGATCGAGTTCCTGCACATCGCCGATGATGATCAAATCGATCGAGGTGACTTTATCCTTGCTGTCCCAGACGTTGACCTGCGTCACGCCCGCCTTCACCGCCGAGATCTGCACGCTGCGGGGCGAGATGGGAATCACCCGCACCAGGTCCGGATTGTTCACCAGCATCTTGGGAACATCGAAATCGAATTCGAGAATCCGGCTGGTGTTGACCGTCATCTCCAGGCGTTCCGCGGCGCCTTGCACGCGGAACTTGACGCCGGGCGCCGCCAGCGGTTCCTGCGCCGACAACGAAGCAGGCGGAACGAGGATCGCACCCGCGGCCAAGACCGCGCCGGCAATGAGGGCCTGAACTGCCCGAAGCCATGACTTTGCCATCCGTGTGCTTCCTTGCGTAACTGTTAGTAGCGGGTCTCATCCGTGCGAACCTGCTCTGCGACCAATCAGCCGTGATTGGTCTAGCGAGCCTGTTCGGTCATCCAAATCGGGCGTCGCTCCAGCAAATAGCCGGGGCGATGGTTCGTGCCGGCGCCAGCCCTGGGAGCTGCGGGAGCGGGAGCGGGGGTGGAACTAGGACCGGCAATGCCGGCCGAAAAAACCGTGCTTTCCTGCGGCATGCCTGCGCGGTCTTGCCACTGGTACTGTTTCACTTCGCTATTCGTGTAGATATGCATCGTGTAACCTTCCGCGGGCGCTACGGGTGGCACCTGATTTATCTTCTGACCGAGCGCGTCGATCCCTTTGCTGAACATGTCGAGCAAGCTCGAACCACCCGGCACCGGGGGCCTGGTGGTCGCCATTTGCGGCGGCTGAATTTCTTCCCCGCTATCGATGACGTTCCCTTTGAGAATGTCGGACAACGGCGTCACGGGATCGGTCTTTTCGTCCACCGGATCCTTCGCATTCCGCAGGCCGAGGGTGATTTTGCCAATCTGCGCCGCCCCCGTCAGGTGCCGCATCTGTTCCGGCGAGACGAGCAGTGAAACCGTGCGAAACGTCGCTTCCTGGCCCTTCGGGTCGATGGCCTTTTCGGTGCTCGATCCCACGGCAAAGACGCGGACGGCTTGCATGATCGTATAAGTGCCAGGCTCGGATATCTCTTCACTGCGCTTCACCGAGAGATTGATGTCCACGCGATCGCCGGGCGAGATGCCGCGCATCACCGTGTCTTCTTCCACTTTCACCGGCATGGCGCGAAAGCCAGGTGGAATCAGCAGCGCGTCGCCGCCGATCTGATCGGTGATCTTGTCCAGCAGAATCGGTTCACCCTTGATGAACCGCTGCCGGGCGTACTTGTCTTTTAGCTCATCCAGGTTGCGGACCGCCCCTTCCGGCAGTTTGATCTTCGGCCAGGGCTCGAGCTTGACGTTCTGAGCGTCAAACGTGGTGTTGATGTCAATGTCTTTGAGCGTGACCAGGATCGGCTCCATTTCAACACTGCCGCCGCCGGCTTTCGCGCCGCGCTCCATCACCTGGCTGATACCGATCGAAGCGACCAGGCCGCAGCCCAGCGCGATGAAAATCAAGATTAGGGACTTCATCCGCATCGAACGATTTTCCTGCTAACAATGCTGGCGTGTGACTGTTGTTGCGTGGAGTACCACGATGATCCGTGGAGTACCACGAGTGGCGTCGTCATCACGCTCCCGGCCAAGTGATCCTTACAACTTCGCACCGGCCTGTCCCGGGCCGGAAACTTCCTTGCAAACTGCCGTTACTGAACCGTTTCCCGGCGCATGACGGTGGACGCAGTCATGGTTTTTCCCCCAAGATACATTGGCGATGGAAGCCAACTAACTTGATTGAATGGCACGCTCACCGTAACCGTGACAGGATCGCCAAAAGCGGCATTACTAGGCGGATCCGGACTAACCGTTACATTGCTCGTGGTAATAGTGATGTTTCCGCTGGCCATCGCATTGATGACCGTGGTCTTGACGGCGGAGGTCGTGGAGCCGTCGAGCACTGCTTGCCGCGTTCCTTCCCGTGCTGAATTGGTGATGATCTGTTGGACCATCACCATCCGGCCATATTCGATCATTCCGAATACCAGCAGAAAGAACACCGGCGCGACGATGGCAAACTCGACGGCGGCAGCCCCCCGTCGTTGTTTTCGGAATAATCCGCAGGGTTTAACAAGTAGACCCACCGCACGTGATAAGGTTTGCGCGATTAGCATAGTCAGCCCTCTCGTCAAAGTTTCTCTACTTTGCCTATTTAAGTCTCTCAGATCAACAACCCCGCCCACAGGAAGTACACAATCGTCCCGATGGCGATAGGAATGCCATACGGCAGCAACAGCATCGACGGTTTCCGCTTCGCTGCAATCTCCGCTAGCTGTTCCGGATTCCGCAGGACCGTGATCTCGTTCAGGATCATCCAGAATTGATCCGAGTGCTTCTTCCAACCTCGCCGTGCCAGCACCATCGCAATGGCCAGCACCGCTCCAATAACAGCGGTGAAGGCGAAGGCATACATCGTGTGCGTGCTATACACCCAGGCGCCGACGCCAGCTAACAGCTTGACGTCGCCGGCTCCCATGCCGCCGATGGCATAGGCGGGCAGCAGCAAGAGCAGGCCGACAACCGTGCCGGCCACGCTCCAGGCCAGACCTTCCCAGCCGAACGCCGCAACGCTGTAGATCCAGCCGCTGACGATGAACGGAAAAGTGACCCAGTTGGGAACCTTCAATTCAAAGCCGTCGATCACGGCGGCCAGAATTAGGACCACCGTCACCAGCCACACCGCCCAGTGCTGAGCGATCACTTCGCCCAAAGCGGCGAACATATCGAGCATCGTACGAATCTCCGAAGATCTAATACCGAGTTTTTGTGATCGCCGTTACCAGCGCCAGGCCAGCAGCCAACTCACAAGAGCGGCTGCAGCCGTGAAAACGTAGCACATCATTTCCCAACTGCCGATCAACACTTCGGCAGGCACTACTGGATACATAGGAACTACTTCTGCGCTAGGAGGACGAAAGTTTTCCAGCGAGGACTAGGAACCGCCGGCGCCGAGCTTCGAAGCGACCGAGTTGAACGTCACGTTGGCGTTCGTGCCGATCGCCTGGATGGCGGTCAAGCAGACGATCACGATCAAAGCCAGCATCACGGCGTATTCCACCGCGGTGGGGCCATCTTCCGACTTCAGAAATGTTTTGACCTGGTTAAGCAACTTCATGACACATACCCTTATTTTGCGAAGAGAATTTCTGCGGCCGCAGCAACTGAATTGCCTGCTCCGGCTGGAACTCGAAAACCGGTTCCCTGAAAGAACTCTAGGTCAGAAATCAAACATTTCGCAAAAAGATTCAGGAAATTTGAGCGACCTGCCGCAGGTGTACTCGCGAGCCGCCGGCCTGGTGCCGGCGGTCGGCCCAGGCGTTCGATTCGCGGAGGGTAGCTGACAAGTGAGCGCCCCGCTGGGACAAGCCCAGCGGCTCGAAAAATACGATCTCCCGCCTTACGACCCGCCCGGCAGCACTGTCGCAATGCTGTTAAACGTGGCATTGGCATTAGTGCCGATGGCCTGAATGGCCGTCAGGCAGACGATCACGATCAGCGCGAGCATGACGGCATATTCCACCGCGGTGGGGCCGTCTTCCGACTTCAAAAACCGAACGGCTTGCAAAGTAAACGAACGCATGGCTGGATCCCCTCTCAACACACAAAGACGATGGCGAAACGATACCGACTTCAAGCTTCGTTACCCTGTCTGTGTGCAATCACCTGTCGCTCCCTGGCAAAGAGAAGGGGTGAGGACCCCGGTGAATCGCAACCGGACCGGCGACGGGCCTTGAGCAACTGCGCGCAAAAAGAACCCTCTCGCCGCCAACCAGAGGTCGGCAACGAGAGGGTCCCGATGTCAAACAGCCCAGTCCGCGCTTACGAACCGCCAGCGGCGCCGAGCTTCGACGCAACCGAGTTGAACGTCACATTGGCGTTCGTGCCGATCGCCTGAATGGCGGTCAAGCAGACGATCACGATCAGAGCCAGCATCACGGCGTATTCCACCGCGGTCGGGCCATCTTCAGAAACCAGGAAACGTTGCACTTTCAGAGCGAGATTCTTCATTTGTTCCTAACTCCAGTTCGGCGGTCCGCACGGACGAATGTCCGCCGGTTCCGGTCCGACACCAAAAAGACCAGTGAGTCTCACCCGGCGCTACGGCGCGTCCCTGCGACGCGCCGCCGGCCTGCCACGCGCCGAGCTTCGACCCAAACAACAACACAGAAACTCGCCTCGCCATCGTCATCGAATTGCCAGGAATCAAAAGCGCCAAGCCCGGAATTTAACCGAGCACGGCACAGTCCCATCCGTTCGGCAGCCAGGCTACCGGAACTCATCGCACTCCGTGAGAAGCGAAACGAATTACGGCCCTTTGCTTTGCGTGCCGGCATTACTACCGGTTTGCCCTTTCGGGGATGTGAGGCGGCAGGCCAACCAGCAGCAGAAACCGGAATTCCAGCCGGCCAGGTCGAAACCAAACCGGTGCGGAACTGAGGCCCCCATCACTGGGCTGAGTGTCAGCAGCCCGAAAGCCACTAACTCCCTGCACACCTGAAACCTATGTCAACTTTTTCCTGAGTCAAATTGTCGCTTGAGAGAATCTTGAGGAGTAAGGCAAGTTTTTTGGTGGACCCCGTGCAAAGTAGGGATGGTAGTAACCAATGATTCGGTTGTCGGGAGTGAAGTAGTACCGCGACTCGTCATCTGGACGCAGGATGCCCTATCCAGTACGTTTTAAGGCGAGTTCGCTTGTTTATTCTCTCATGGAAGTAGCTGGGCATGAATCGACTGCAACTCGCGACGCTGCTGAAATGGGCCGGTGACGGAGGCATTCAAGGACGCAAACGGCTACAGAAGATCGTCTTTTTCCTCCAGGCAGCGGGATGTCCGCTCGATTGCGCGTTCACCCTGCACCATTTCGGGCCATACTCGCGGGATGTGGCAGACGCCTGCGACGAGATGGTCGCGGCGCAGTTGATCGATGAGTGCATCGAGCCGCAATCGGGAATCACGCAGTACACCTACACGCTCAAACCCTCAACCCGTAATTTGCTGTCACAAACGGTGCCCGCCTTCGACGACATGAAGGAATTCCAGACTCTTGGCTTCAGCCTCCTAAAAGAAAACATTTGGCCGCTGGAACTCGGCTCGACAATCCTGTTCTACTTTCGTCACTCGAACGACTGGGACGTCGCGATGAAAAAGGCGTGTGCCTTTAAGAAGGCGACGCCGACGGACGCTTCGAGCGCGGCCGCCTTCGAGTTGGCGAAACGAGTGGCCGGGCAGCGGCGGGGTTGATACATTACGGGGGCGATTGTGTCCGACAAGGTCTTTCGCGATCCGCTCTACAACTACATCGCACTGGATCGCAGTCGCGACGAATGGTTGATCGAATTGCTGGACTGCCCTGAAGTGCAGCGGCTGCGACGGATTCACCAACTGGGTGTGAGCAACTTCACCTACCCGGGTGCGGATCACAATCGTTTTGCCCACAGTCTGGGTGTGATGCATCTGATGAAGCAGGTGCTTGAACATCTCGAGAGAGTGTGTGATGCGGAAAAAGTCAAGAACGCACGTCAGGCGTTGCTCGCCACGGCACTACTTCATGACGTGGGGCACGGTCCGTTTTCTCACCTGTTCGAACCCTGCCTCGGTATCAATCACGAACAATGGTCAATCGCCGTGATCCGGGACGAGACCTCGCAAATTAACAAGGTGCTCAAACGGCAGAGCGCTTACCTTCCCAACCACGTGGCCGACCTGATCGATTCTGACAACACGACGCATCCTGCGTGGCAGCGGGCACTGATGTCGAGCCAGCTCGATGTGGATCGACTGGACTACCTCCGTCGCGACAGCTTGTTTACTGGTGCCGGCTATGGACATTTCGACTGGCACCGCCTGCTGAGCACGGTGGAGTTTTACAACGGCGACACTGATCTGGTCTGGCCGGCCAAGTCCGCCTTGGCCATCGAAGAGTACATCTTCGCGCGATACTACATGTATCAGAACGTGTACCTCCACAAGACCACGCGCGGGTTCGAGCAGCTCTTACAGGCAATGTGGAAAAGGGCTGACAAACTTCGGCGAGACGGCATTCCTATCGACGCCAACCCGATGTTGCAGCGGTTTTGGAGCGTCGCGAAACCCGAGCCGGGCAGGCTGCCCGTCAAGGATTATCTGGGAATCGAAGAATTCACTGTCCTGGAGCAGATCCAGCGTTGGACCACACATAATGACAAGTCGCTCGCCGACTGCGCGCGGC
>JAYTUF010000277.1:0-2229 GCA_043744755.1 Anatilimnocola sp. | reverse complement strand
GGCTTCTCGGGTCTGCACTATCATGCGAATTGGAAACAGCCTGAATATCAAAAGCTGGTGGCCCAGAGCGTGTTGTGGACGACTCAATTGAAGCCGCCGAGCATCTTCCCGGCGGCACTCGTGGCTGCAGATTTTGAATTGCCGGAGCCGGCAGTGAAAAAGTAACTGCGATTTGCTCACATTTCCGAGCGAGGCAGTAACTTAAGACAATCGCGGATCATGTCATCTAGGCTCAATTCCGCTTGCCAGCCGATGGTGGCGTGGATGCGAGTCAGATCCGGCACGCGGCGGCGGATGTCTTCGAAGTCGGCATCGTAGGCATCGCGGTAGCTTTGAAAATCGACGGTTGATTTTGAACCGGCCAGAGCGATCACCCGTTGCGCGAGTTGCAGAATCGAAATGGGCTGATCGCTGCCGATGTTGAAGACGCGGCCGACGGCAGCGGGGGCATCCATCAAGCCAACCACCGCGCGGACGACGTCGGCGACGTGAGCAAAGCAACGAGTCTGATTGCCATCGTCGTGAACGGTCAAGGGAAGGCCCGCCGCGGCCGCTTCCACAAAGCGGGGCAGGACCATGCCATAAGCGCCGGTCTGCCGCGGGCCCACGACATTGAAAAATCGGCCAATCACCACCGGCAAACCAAACTGCCGGCTGCACGCGAGCGTTAAGAATTCGTCAATCGCTTTGCTGGCCCCGTAGGACCAGCGGGGTTTGGTGGTTGAACCGAAAACCAGGTCGTCTTCTTCGTTCCAGACTGGCTTGGGGTTCTTGCCATAGACTTCGCTCGTGCTGGCCAGAAAGAACTTTACATTTTTGCCTTGCTGATGCCGGGCGCAGAGCTCGTCGAGCAAGAGCTGCGTCGGATAGATGTTCCGCTCGATGGTTTGCCGCGGCTCTTTGGCGATCAGAGCCACGCCAACGGCGGCGGCCAGGTGATAAACTTCGTCCACATCGGCCAGGATTTGCTTCACGAGGGCCAGGTCGCCGATGGAGCCGCGGACGATGGTTAGTTGCTTGGTCGATTTCGCATTGATCAAACTGAGTCGCTGCAGGTTCTCGAACCGGCCCGTCGATTCGTCATCGACCACGGTCACGCGGTTCCCCGCCACGATCAGGGCTTCGACCAGGTGGGAGCCGATAAAGCCCGCTCCGCCGGTGACCAATAAATGCTTCACGAACGAGTTCTCGCTGCGGAACAAAAGAAAATCCACCGCCGCTGGCAAAATCGCGCCACCGCCGTAACGGCAACCCCTTCCGCGGCCAACAAGTTGCGAAGAGGCCGCGCGAGGCGATGTGAGTGACTTTACCACCCCGCGGGCCGGTTATACACTGGATTTGAGACTTTGGGTTTGGGGCAGACGGACGAGCGATCCGGGCGGACAAGCGGAAATTCAGTGAGGAAGCAAGCATCATGCGGCAGTATCTAATTCGCCATTGCGGAGTTGCGCTATTTGCGGCCGTGCTGACCTTGGCCGGCGACCTAACGAGCAGCCAGCTTGGGAACACCGCTTGGGCGCAGCCAAAGAAAGGCGAGACGAAAAAAGAGGAGCCGAAAGTCGAGTCCTCCGATGCGGCCAAGCAATCCTTCTCCGATGCGGCCAACTTTCAGAACAACGGCGCGTTTGATGTCGCCATCGATGAGTGGGAAAAGTTCCTCAAAGTCCATGCCAAAGACCCGCTCGCGCCCAAGGCCCAGCACTATCTGGGCGTCTGCCGGCTGCAACTGAAGCAATTCGACAAGGCGGCCGAAGCGTTTGAAGCAGTCGCGAAGAACTATCCCAAGTTCGATTTACTCGAAGAAACGCTCTACAACCTCGCTTCGTCGCAATACTCACTCGCCGGGCAAGGGAAAGCCGGGCTGCACGAGAAGGCGGCCGGCAACTTCGCTGAACTCGTCAAGCAGTTTCCCAAGAGCAAATACGCCGAAGAGGCCCTCTATTATCAGGGTGAAGCCCTCTACTCCGCCGGTAAGAAGGCCGAAGCGGTTGTGGCTTACGAAAAATTGGTCAAGGACTTTGCCAAGTCAACCCGCCGGGCGGATTCGCTGTATGCCGCCGCCGCCACGCTGGATGAAATCGATAAGTACCCCGAAGCGGTCGCCGCCTGCGATGCTTTTCTGAAAGAATTTCCCGAGAACGCCAACGCCGCGGAGATTGCCGTTCGCAAAGCGGTGGTCCTCGGCCGGCACGACAAGTTGGCCGAAGCGGGCGCTGCCTATGCCGTGGT
>JAYTUF010000276.1:0-8615 GCA_043744755.1 Anatilimnocola sp. | reverse complement strand
CCTGTCAGCAGGCTGCTCAAGACACGTTTGACGAATGGACCTACCAGTCGAGCCTGAAGATGTTCACCGACGGAACCTCGACCACCTTTTTGATTGGCGAAATGCACGTGCCCGTGAAGTTCCAGTCTTCCGGGCCGATTTGGAACGGGGACTACCAGTCGCAATACCGACGCTACGCAGGACACACCGGCACCAAGGATCCCACGACCGGCCGCTGGACGGTGGAGTACGGCCTCTGCGGCGATCCCGATTACTCGGCCCCCGATTGGTCGTTCTTGTTCGGCAGCCAGCACCCGGCGGTTTGCCAGTTTTCGTTTGCCGACGGCAGCGTCCGCATAATCCGCAACGCGCTCGATTTTGAGATTTACCATCGCCTGTCGTTGCGGGAAGACGGCGAAGTCATTGGCGCCTATTAGCGGTGATGCTCGGTGCGTTGACGTTTCTCATTGAATTCGAGGTCCGCATGAAACGTTGGTTGGAAAACATGCTGCGCTCGGCGCCGGTCGTCATCGCCCTGCTCCTCGTATTGAGCGGCTGCACCTATAAGGAGCCTACCTATCCCGTGACTGGCAAGGTCGTTTATAAGGACACCGGCGCACCGGCCTGCAGCGGCGTGTCCGTGGTCTTTGAATCGACCCAGCCGCCGTACACTCGGTCGAGGAGCCCAATCGGTGCCGATGGAACCTTCGTCCTCAGCACGGATCGACCCGATAACGGCGCCATGCAAGGGGAACATCGGGTGAGCATCCTCCCCTTCGCCGCCGACGGCAGCGGCGCCAATCTCACGCCCAAAATCTCCCAAGAGATCAATCCCAAGTACCTCCAGTTCAGTACCTCGAGCCTGCTCTACACGATCCAGCCGAAAGGCAAGAACGAGTTTACAATCGAATTGGAGCGGGCCAGTAAATAGACGGTTGAGTAGGTCAGAAGAGTTGCGAATGAACGAGTCGGACGGGGGTAAATAACTGAGTCGTTCTGCAGGTCAGCACTGGCTCTGGCGAGTGGCATCTGATTATTTGCAACAAGTGATTTACAACACATCACTACATACGTACAATGTGTGCGGTAATATTTGGCAATTTGGTGTTAATGCAAATTCTCTAACTTCCCGATTTGGATTTGGGCAAGGGTTGCACGCGACCGCTGGGCGTGTCCCAGCGGGGCGCTCACTGGTTGGCTACCCCCCGGAACTTTCTCTGACCGGGCGAGCCACCGGCCTGGTGCCGGTGGGGCCGTCACTGAAGCTCGACGTAACCCAGCAATGATCGCTCCATGGGAATGAACCCCGTGGTCGCGGAGTCCGATGACGTTTCATCGGTAGTTGACCAGTGATCGAATCGCCGGCACGAGGCCGGCGGTCGCGAGGAGTCTTCGCCCGCGCACGAAGCAGATGGCTTCATGCTACAGGCTTCGTGCTTTCGCGGAGCGAAAGACGACAGACCACCTGTACGAGTTATTATCAGATGTGTTCATGCAATCGTTATAACGTTATGAAAATCTATTGTCAAAGTGTTGCCTGGTAAGAGCTTGGGAACCAGGGGATCGCGGGCCAAAAGGGGGTGATATGTGTTATCGCGGGTGCGGCGAGGGGAGTCAATTCGGGCAGTTTGCGCAGCCGCTCGCGGGCGCCACGGCGGAGCGTGATGAGTACGATGGCGCACCCATCCAACGGGGAGGGGTGTTGAGAAAGGGGGTGGGATAATCAACTCGCACCTCACGCCATTCCCGGGTGCGGCGCGGGGTGGTGTTGAGAAAGTGGGTTGCGGAATCAACACGAACCACTCTCGACACCACCCTCATCGCCATGTTCGGCGCGTTCGGCCGCACGCCACAAATCAACGCCCAAGTGTCGTGGGTCTCCCTGGTTTTGAAAGCAAACATAATCGACGGGTTGCCTTCCCATGAGTTAGAATCAATCAATCAATCTGGCGCTGCGCACACCCCAGGCGGAGTTGAAACTTGTGCTTTCTTTTCGATCTCAGGGCGTTCGACTTTGCGACGGCGTGAATCGCCGCGAGTGGCTTCGCGTGGGCGGGCTGAGCGTGCTGGGGCTGTCGCTGGCCGATTTGCTCGCGCCGCGGGCTGCGATGGCTGCGCCTCCGCAGGCGAACGCGTTGTCGGCTGGATTGACCGGGGCCATGTTTGGCCGCGCGAAGAATGTGATCTTTTTGTGGCTGCAAGGCGGACCGCCGCAGCACGAGACGTTTGACCCCAAGCCCGACGCGCCTGTAGAAATCCGCGGGGCCTTCAAGCCGATTCAAACGAACGTGCCGGGGATTCACTTCTGTGAATTGTTGCCCCGAACCGCGCAGCGAGCTGACAAGCTCGCGGTGATTCGTTCACTGGCAACAGACGACAACAATCACGATGTCAGCGGCTACTGGGTGCTGACCGGCTATCCGTATGGTGCCGGGAGCGCCCGCCAGATCAAGCCCAATGATTGGCCCTATCTGGGTTCGGTCATCAAAATGCTCAAGCCCAGCGAGCAGTTACCGGCGCTGACCAGCGTCTGGCTGCCGGACATGATGCGGCTGAACGACAACGTCACGCCGGCGGGCCAGACGGGCGGTTTTTTGGGATCGACCTGGGACCCCGAGCGATTTGTGGGCGATCCGGCGAGCGCGGAGTATCAGATTCAAGGGCTGTCGCTGCCCGTCGATGTTTCGCCGCAGCGGATGCAGGACCGAGCGCGGTTGCTCGGCAGTCTCAATCAAAGGCTGCAGGATGTTGACCGCCGGGGAGCGGCCAGCAATTGGAACAAGCTCTCCACGTTTGCGATGGACCTGGTGACCTCGGGTAATGCGAAGGCGGCGTTTCAACTGGCCCGCGAGCCAAAAAAGGTGCGCGATAGTTACGGGCGGCACACCTGGGGACAAAGCTGTCTGTTAGCTCGGCGGTTGATCGAGGCCGGCGTGCGGTTGGTGCATGTGAACTGGGCTCGCGAGCCGGGTGACTCGGCCGTAGATAACCCGATGTGGGACACGCACGCCCAGAACGCCGATCGTTTGCAGGATGCACTCTGTCCGCTATTTGATGTGACGTTTGCCGCACTGCTGGATGATCTCGAACAGCGGGGCCTGCTGGCGGAAACGCTCGTGGTGGCCGTCGGCGAGTTTGGCCGGACGCCAAAGATCAACAGCCTGGGGGGCCGCGACCACTGGGGCGCCGTCTTCAGTTGCGTGCTGGCGGGGGCGGGCATTGCCGGCGGGCAAGTCTTTGGCGCCAGCGATCGCAACGGCGCTTATCCCATTTTGGATCCCATTCGTCCGCACGATTTGACGGCGACCATTTATCATCTGCTGGGGATTCCCCACCACGGCGTCTTCCACGATCGGGCCAATCGCCCGCAACCATTGACCAAGGGTGAACCGCTCACGCGGCTGCTGGGGACGAAACCCGCGACGGCCGAGCGCTGCGCCGCAACGGGCGATGAACGCCTGGTGCCGCCCTTTGATGCGAGTTGGTTAATAGATACGGATTTTGCCGCGGGCAAGTTGATCGCAGTGACGCCCACCTCGCGCGAGAAAGGTTGGCGGGCTAGTCCGCTGGTTGCACCACCCGCCGGTGGTTTGCAGGTTCTAACCGAAAGCAAACCGCAGCCGCATGTCCGACTGGGAATACAGAATGTCGGCGGCGACAAACCTGTTGCACTGGCTGCCGGCGCCAAGCTGATGCTCGCGCAGGAGATTCGCAGCGCCCGCGGCGGGCAATACAAATTCAGCGTGCGGCTCAGCGGCGGCGGATCGAGCAAGGAAATGTTCGAGCGCTGGTTTCGGGATTCGCTGACCTGCCGTCTGGTGCTGTTCCGTTATGCGAACATGAACAAGAACCCGCTGGAAGCGGCCGAACTGGCCAGCGAAGCTTTTCAGCCGACGTGGGGAAGTTTCGACGAGCCAGGCGAGTTCGCGGTCTCTCGCTTTTTGGGTTCGACCGTGCCCGGCGCCAACTTCGCCATCGGCAATGGTCTCGGCGTCGGCGTTGTTATTCAATCCAAAGCGACGAAAGACATGACGCCTGGCGAGTCGGCTTATCTTTGCGTTCGATCCGTGAGTCTGGAATTCAGTCCGCGAGTTCGGGATGAGAACGTGACGGTCTAAATAATCGGCGCGGGTATTGAGTGGAGTAGTCTAACTATCGCGCATCCAGTCGGAAGGATTAGCAATGGCGCTGACCATCGTTTGCAGGAACCGAGCCGCCGGTGCGCCATCGACAATCCGGTGATCGAAGGTCAGGCTGAGGGTGATTTGTTGCCGAGCGACGATCTGGCCATCGTTCAGTACGACTGGCTCGCGGCGGATGGCGCCCAGTCCCAGGATCGCGGCTTCGGGCGCATTGATGATCGGCGTGAAGGCGTCGATGCCCAGCGCCCCCAGGTTCGTGATCGTGAAAACGCCGCCCTGCATATCCGCAGCGGCCAGTGTTCCGGCCCGCGCCTGTTCGGCGAGGCAGCGTGATTGAATGGCCAACTCGGCGAGAGTCAGTCCTAATACGTTGCGAATGACTGGCACAAGCAGCCCTGCTTCCGTATCAACTGCCAGGCCCAGATGCAGCTCGTTCTCGGCGGGCAGCACAATCGCGTTCTCATCCCAACGCCCGGCGAGCAACGGATGTTGCTTCAGGGCCTCGGCAACGAGTTTGGTGATGATGTCCTGATAGCTGGGAATGATCGCCGCTGCGCTTGATGATTTGAAATGCTCGCGCAGCTTCACGAGGTTCGTGGCGTCCGCCTTCGTCGTGAGGGTGACGGGAACTGTCTGCTGACGGCTGGCGACCATTCGCTGAGCGATGACGCGGCGGCGGGCGGTAAGTGAACGTCTTTGTCCGTTGCCGGTCATTGCCGCTCGGATGTCTTGCTCTCGGATTCGCCCACCGGCGCCGGTGCCGGATAGGCGCTGCCAGTCGATTCCCAATTCGGTTGCGATTCGCCGTGCGCGCGGGCTGGCAACAATAGTTCGCCGCTTTGGCGAAATGGTCGATGTAGTCACACCAGCCAGCAACGGCAGCTCAACAATCGTGGCACGATCCGTCGGTGCGGAAATGTTATCGCGCGGTATCGATTCGCCGATTGCAACGAGATAGCCAACGACGGCCCCTACCTTGACGACGCTGCCGGGCTTCGGTCCCGCGGGCGGGATTCGCAGGATGCCTTCGTCCACGGCTTCGATTTCTTGCGAAGCCTTTTCTCCTTCGAGTTCAAAGATGACGTCACCGGCCCGCACCCAGTCGCCATCCTTCTTCAACCAGCCGACGAAGGTTCCCTCTTCCATCGACCAACCCAACCGCGGAATCACAATTTCGTGGGCCATGTTTATTCCTTCACCAGCTCGCGAATTGCTTCAGCAATCGTAGCGGCCGAGGGCACGACCGCGGCTTCCAGCGGCGGGCTGTAGGGCGTGGGTGTAAAGAGGCCGGTCAAGCGACGAATGGGAGCATCGAGATCATCGAAGCCGGCGTCACTGACCTGAGCCGCGATCTCCGCGGCGAAACCATACGGTCCCGGAGGTTCATCGACGATCAGTAGCCGGCCGGTCTTGGCGACCGATTGCAAGATCGTATCCGTATCGAGCGGCGAGACGGTGCGCGGATCGACCAACTCCACCGAAATGCCCTCGCGCTGCAGTTCGTCACAAACCGACAGCGTGAGATGGACCATCCGAGCCAAAGCAACAACGGTGACGTCTCGTCCCTCGCGAACCACCACCGCGCGACCAAATTCAATTTCATAATCTTCCGGCGGGACATGACACTTCGTCGTCAGGATTTCGCGGTGTTCGAGGAACATCACCGGGTCATCGCACCGCAGCGCGTGCTTCAGCAGTCCCTTCGCATCGTAGGCATTGGATGGCACGACGACTCGCAGGCCGGGGACCTGTGCGTACATTGCGTAATAGCTGCCCGAGTGATGCGTCGCCGCTGAGTGCCCGATGCCAATGCAGCCACGGAGGAGAATCGGCATTTTCAAGCGGCCGCTCGACATGTACTGAATCTTAGCGATCTGGTTCACGATTTCGCCGATCGAATCGAGGATGAAGTCGGCAAACATAAAGTCAACCACCGGGCGAGTTCCTGTCATCGCGGCTCCTCCGGCGAGTCCGACAAACCCCCGTTCGGAGATGGGCGTGTCGCACAGGCGCTCCGGGCCATAAAGTTCATACAATCCCGTCGTCGTTTTGAAGTTACCGCCACGAATTCCAATTCCCTCACCCATGACGAAGATCTTGGGGTTGACGGCCATCTCTTCAGCGAGCGCTTCGTGGGTTGCCTCGGTGAAGGACACAAGTCTTGGAGTAGCAGGCACGGGGCGGTGGGCAGTGGGTGCGGATGTTGCGCGAGAGTAAATATGCTGCGTGGCGGTATTTGGGTTGGGGAGTGGACTTGCTTCAGCAAACTCGCGTGCCTCACGAACCAAGTCAGCAACCTCGGCTTCAATCGCCTGAAGCTTCAACTCCACATCCTCCCCCAATGACCAATGACCAGTGACCAATGACTCGCGCAGCGTCGCAATCGGACAGCGCCTCTTCCACTCTTCGACCTGCTCGCGGGTGCGATAGCCAAAGTCACCCATGCCTTCCGCATGAGGCCGCGTGCGATAGGTCTTGCACTCGATGAGCGTTGCTCCGCTGCCGGATCGAGCCCGCTCCACCGCCTCGCGAGCTGCTGCCGTCACTGCCAAGACATCGTTGCCATCGACTTCGACACCAGGCAGACCATAGTTTGCCGCGCGTCGGCCGACATCGGGGATGCCGCTGGAATAAGAGAAGGGAACTTCCGTTGCAAACTGATTGTTCTCGCAAATGAACAGGACCGGCAACTTCCAAATGCTGGCCATGTTCAGCCCTTCGTGAAACGCGCCGTTGTTGACGGCGCCATCGCCAAAGAACGCCACGGCGACGCGGCCCGACTTCATCAATTTGGAACTGTACCCGCCGCCGCAGGCTTGCAGGATGCATGGCCCTACGATGCCGCTGGTCCCCATCATGCCGATCTCCGGCGAGAAGAGGTGCATCGACCCGCCGCGCCCGCGCGAACAGCCGGTCGCCCGGCCAAACAGTTCGGCCATCAGTTCTCCCGGCGGCATCCCCTTGGCGAGAGCATGGCCATGCCCGCGGTGGGTGCTGAAGACCGTGTCGTCGTTCGTCAGATGCGCGCACACTCCCGCAGCAATGGCTTCCTGTCCGACATAAGTATGACAAGCGCCATGAATCAAGCCGCGCTGGTGGCACCGCGCCAGTTCCTCTTCCGTTTTGCGGATGATGAGCATGGTGCGGAAGAGGGAGAGGAGTTGGTCATTCGTCATTCGTCGTTGGTCCTTAGGTCATTCGTCCTTAGTCACTTGGCTTCCGCCCGAAACGTCTGTACTGGGCGCTGCTCGTGCCCGGGCGTGCCGCCGGCGTTCATGGCCATGTTGCCGCCGTCCAGCGAGATGATTGCGCCGGTGATCCAGGCGGATGAGTCGGACGCGAGCAATACGGCCAGGCCCATGATATCGTTCGGTTGGCCCAGCCGTCCGGCGGGGATGCCTTTGAGAAATCGGCCTTCGAGCGTGGGGTCGTCCGCCATGCGGGCCGCCAGGCTGGGATTGACGACCTGGGCCGGTGTGACGCAATTCACGCGGACGCCGCGGTGGCTCCATTCGGTGCTGAGTTCGCGAGTCATCTGAATGACCGCGCCCATTGCCATACTGTACGCAATGTGCCCGCGGCCCAAAGCCGTCGAACTCGCCAGCGAGCCGATATTCATGATCGACCCGCGGCCTTGAGCGAGCATCCGCCGCCCTGCTTCCTGACACATCGCAAAGCGGCCCACGACCAAGTTCTGCAAGACGCTGTGCAAGTCAGCAATCGTCAAATCTTCGGGTCTGGCCAGATGCCCATCACCGGCAATGTTGCCGAGAAAATCAACGCGACCAAACTCCGCATCAACCTGCCGAAACAGTTCCGCAATCGCGTCTGGGTTGGAGACATTCGTATTGGCACACAAGGCCTTGCGACCGCAAGATCGAACTTGCTTCGCCGTCGCTTCCGCTCCGGTCAGGTTGCGATCAACGAGCATCACATCGGAACCAGCCTCCGCAACGGCGAGCGCAGTCGCCCGGCCCATCCCTTGCGCCGCGCCGGAAATGACGGCAACTCGGCCGGTGAGATCGAAGAGTTTCATGGTTGATAGTCCTTGGTCATTGGTCATTAGTCATTGTTCAATGGCGTCGTTCTTCCACAATGACTAATGACTAATGACCAATGACTTTAAGTATTTCTGGCAATTGCTTTTCGACAAAGACCAGCCCGGCAAGGCCCAGATAGAACATAGCGCACAGAACCAGTCCCAGCGAATGATACCAGCGCGGTTTGATCTCGCGGGGCAGCAGGGTGAGGTTGATCCAGAGCAGTTGAATCGCCGTGATGCCGATGGCGACGTTGTTGAGATTGGCGATCACGATGGTCATCAGCTTCGGCGTCCCGTACGTGCTGAAGAGGTATGCGCAGACGAAGGACCAGAGCACATAGCTGCCCAGGATCGCGTAGTAAATCCACTTGGCCTGATCGGGCCGTAAGTTCTCGCGCACTCGGCGATTCGCGGTCCAGAGCATGTCGGTCCAGCGGCGGCTGAAGTCATCG
>JAYTUF010000275.1:0-2235 GCA_043744755.1 Anatilimnocola sp. | reverse complement strand
GGCGTGACCGTGGGCGCACGCTCGACTGCCGAGTTTGGATGGAACTGCATCCCTCCATTCTACGCCTCAAGTTTCGGTCTGCGGCCGGGATTTTTTTCAGATTTCTATTTTTCCGCAACGCGCGTGCGAAAAATAGAAATGCCCCACCGCGGCCTGCGGCCGCAACCAAAGACGAGACAAACCACGAATCAAGCAAATAACTCGAATAGGGTAGTGCCGCCCATTACATGGCGACGACCCCAAATGCTCGAGTAAACATTCGGCGAACCCGTTGTTGCCGTAGAGTTGATCTTGGTCGATGCGGGGGAATTGGGTAAAAACGGCGTCATCATGGATGGTGCCGTGTTGGAATGGAATCTCGACTGCGAAGTGCGGGACTCACCGAGTCTCGTGGAGCGACTTCTGCGCGAGGTTCGGGAGTTGCGGCAAGAGACCGCCGAATTGCGGCAAGAGTTGGCGGAAGCCCATCGCGAGAACCTGGAACAGCGGCAGCAGGTCGGGTTTTGGAAGGCGATGCACGCTCGGGCGGCTGAGCGAGTCAAGGCCCTCGAGGCGGAGGTGGAACAACTCCGTGGCGAGAATCGCCAATTGCAAGCGCGGTTGTTCGGCCAGAAGAGTGAACAGTCCACTCCTCGCGATCGCTCGAATCGACTGGAGGGCGAGAACGACGATCAAGCGCCTTCGCCACCGGGACCACGCGGCCAGCGCCAGGGGCGTCCGGGACCCGGGCGGCGGGATCACAAGAATCTGCCGGTTGTCGAAGAATTTCACGAACTGCCCGCAGACGAACGCGTCTGCCCGCAATGCGGAGCCCCGGCCACACCCAGCGACACCGAGGATTCCGAACAAATCGAGATCGAAGTCCGGGCGTATCGCCGCCGAATTCGGCGACGGCGCTATCAGCGGACCTGCCACTGCCCGAATTGTCCGCGAACGCGGACTGCTCCTCCTCCGCCCAAATTGATCCCCAAGGGATTGTTGGGCGTCTCGGTCTGGGTTGAGATTCTGATTGGTAAATTCTTCAGCCACATGCCAGTCTCGCGACTGCTGAGCGAGTGGGAACTACTGGGGCTGAAGCTGTCCGCCGGAACGATTGCCGGCGGTCTGCAGCGTTTGGAACCGCTGTTCACCCCCGTGTACGAAGCTCTGTTGGCGCGCAACGCCCTCACGCCGCTGGCCCAGGCCGACGAAACCCGCTGGATGGTCTTCATCGATCAGGAAGGCAAGACGGGGTATCGGTGGTGGTTGTGGGTGTTCATCGGCCAGGACACGGTCGTCTTCCGCCTGGATCCCACTCGCAGCCATGACGTGCCCGAGAAGCATTTCGCACAAGACGCCCGCCTGATCCTGATGGTCGATCGCTATTCGGCCTACAAAGCCATGGCGCAAGTGAAAAACGGGAACATCCTATTGGTCTACTGCTGGGCCCACGTGCGACGCGACTTTGTCGAGGTGGGCAAGGGCTGGAGCGAACTCAAGCCGTGGGCCATCGAGTGGCTGCGGCGCATTCGCGAGCTGTATCGGGCCCAACGCCAGCGTCTGGAGCACAAGGCGGGCACCGCAGAGTTCCAAGCCGCGGATGCTGCCGTCCGAGGCATTGTCGGTGAAATGCAGACTCAAACCGCCACGGAACTGGCTGACCCGAAGCTTCGGCAACCGTGCCGCAAGGCATTGGAAAGCCTGCAGAATCACTGGAGCGGCCTCACGCGATTCGTGGACGATCTGCGCATTCCGCTCGATAACAACGCATCGGAACGTGAGCACCGAAATCCCGCGGTGGGACGTAAGAACTACTATGGTTCGGGCGCACTGTGGAGCGGCAATTTGGCGGCCATGCTGTTTTCGATCTTCGCCACCTTGAATCGTTGCTCACGGAACCCCCGCGAGTGGCTGACTCGATACCTGCAAAGCTGCGCCGAAAACGGCGGCAAGGCACCGGCAGACATCACCCCGTTTCTGCCGTGGAACCTTCCGGCGGAAAACGAACAGGTTGCGACGGTCGTACCGACCGACAGCTCCTGACGGACCTCCATCCGTCCCACTTCCCAATGTCCGCCAACTTTCGCCATGCGAAGGACTCGGTGGTGCTCCGCCCAATGCTTCGGACAACGGGTTCGCCGAATGTTTACTTTTTTTGAGTATTTTTCGGGCTCGCGCGATTTCGCTCGGAGGCACCTGTCTGCGCGACACAAGTATTTGTGCGGCATGGAGAAGCAGAGAACGTGGCAAGTTATC
>JAYTUF010000274.1:0-8642 GCA_043744755.1 Anatilimnocola sp. | reverse complement strand
GCACGATGAACCATCGTGCCCGCCCGCAATAAAGTCTCAGAACTTAAAACCTTCGACCCGCGACCGCTTATGCCCAGGCAGTCAATACGCAGTCAAACGCGGCGGCATCATCTCCGGGGTCTCCCTCACCGACGATCATGGTCGGCGGAGCATTCTCCACCGCGGGGACGGCACTCACTCGCAGCGTCACCGCGGCGAGCGAGCTGTTCAGCAGACCATCCGAAGCCCAGTAGAGAAACGAATCGGTGCCGACATAGCCCGCTTCCGGCGTGTAGGTGAAGCCTCCATCGGTATTCAGCACCACGGTGCCATGCTGCGGACCGCCGAAGAACTGGGCGATCAAAGCATCGTTCTCGGCGTCGGTGTCGTTGGCGAGAATGCCGCTGGCCGGCACCGTGAACGGCACGTCTCCCGGCAATTCATAGTGGTCGTTGTGTACGACCGGTCGCGTGTTCTCCAATACCACGCTGGGAGTGATCGCAATCGTCGCGTGGGCCACCTGGCTATTGGCCATGCCGTCGTTCAGTTGATAGATAAACTCGTCGCTGCCGGCGTAATTGGCGGCCGGCGTGTAAGTGAACGAACCATCGGCGGCGAACACCAGCGTGCCATGCGTGGGGCCTTGCAACAGTTTGGCAGTGAGCGAACTGCTATCGATGTCGGAATCGTTGGCCTGCACGCCCGTGGCCGCGATGGTCTGCAGCACGCCCCCCGCGGCAACGGAAAAGGAATCGTCACTGGACGTTGGAGCATCGTTGATTGTTTCCACCACGATTGAGGCCGTTCCTTCGGTCATCTCCCCCGCGGCATTGATGGCCCGGTAAGTGAACGAATCGTTGCCGTGGAAATTCGCGTCGGGCGTATAGCGGAACGCGCCCGAGGAATCGAGTACCAACTGTCCATGCGCGGGCGGCGTCACCAGTTCCGCACTCAGGGCCATACTTTGCGGATCAAAGTCGTTCGCCAGCACGCCCCACGCGGCGGAAACATCGAGGGCGAGATCTTCACCCACGTTGAAAGCATCGGCGTTCGTTATCGGCGGCTGAATGACATCGTTGACCGTGATGGTCACGATGGCGGTGGCCGCATCGGTGCCGTCGGCGGCCGCATAGGTGAAGGTGTCGGTCCCAGCAAAGCCCGCGTTGGGTGTGTAGAGGAACGAACCATCGGCCGTGAGCGCCAGCGTGCCGTTGGCCGGCCCCGTGATAATACCGGCAGTCAGCACATCGCCATCGATGTCGCAATCGTTGGAAAGCACTCCTGCCGCAGCAATTTGCAGCGGCTGATTCTCATCCGTCATGTAGGCATCGTCGGCCGCCATCGGCTTGTCGTTTTCGGGCGTGACGGTGATCGTCACGACTGTTTCACTGCTGACGAATTCGCCATCGCCGGCGGTATATGAAAACGAATCTTCTCCATTGAAGTCCGCGTTCGGCGTGTAGATAAACGTGCCATCGCTGGCAAGTATCACGCTGCCATGCGTGGGCGAGGTGCCCATCGTCGCCGTGAGACTCGCGGTATCCACATCGGTATCGTTCGCGAGCACTCCGCCCGAGGTAATCGTCAGCGTGCTATCTTCCGCGACGGTAAACGCGTCGGCTGCTCCCAGCGGCGCATCGTTTACGGGCGAAACATTGATCGTCACCGCGGCGACATCGCTGCTGGCGAAACCATCGCCGGCCTCATAGCTGAAGCCATCGACGCCGCTGAAGTTCGCTGCCGGCGTGTAGACAAAGGAACCATCCGCATTGAGCGTCACGGCGCCATGTAGGGGCGCGGCGACGAGCGTGGCCGTCAAGTTTGCATTGTCGAGATCGGTGTCATTCCCAAGCACGCCGCTGGCGATCATGCTCAGCGGCGAATCTTCGTCAATCGTGTACTCATCGTTTTCGGCGACGGGAGTGTCGTTGATCGGATTGACGCGGATGGTGACGGTGGCCACCGAGCTGTGATCGGTGCCATCGTTGACCAGATAGCTGAAGCCATCGAGGCCGTTGAAGTTGGCCTGCGGTTGATAGTTAAACGTGCCGTTCGGGTTGAAGGTCACGCTGCCATGCATGGGCTGACTCATCAGCTCCGCAGTGAGTGGCGAATTCTCGATGTCCGTGTCGTTCATCAGCAGGCTGGTGGCGACAACCAGCGGTTGGTCTTCATTGACGGTGAACGAATCATTCGCAGCGACGGGCACATCGTTGACAGCAGCAATCGTTAGCGTGACGGTGGCTTCGTTGCCCAGGCCGGCGAGGTTCGTCGCTTGATAGGTGAAGCTCACTTCGCCGGTGAAGTTCGCTGCCGGCACATAGACAAAACCGCCATCGCTGTGCAGCGTCAAAGCGCCGCTGGCGGGACCGCTGACCAGTGCGACACTCGCGCCGGCGGCGGAATCATCGTTGCTGAGCAGGCCGGTTACCGCGCAAATCGCAAGCGGTTCATCTTCGCTGAGCGAATAGGCATCGTTTGCGGAGACCGGGGCGGTTTCATTGCTGACTTCAATCGTCACCGCGGCTAGCAGGCTCTGCGCGGGGCCATCTGCTACCGCATAGACAAAGCTATCTAGCCCTTCAAAACCGGCGGCGGGCGTGTAGATGAACGAGCCATCGGCGTTGAAGTTGAGGACGCCATGCACGGGTCCGCTAAATAGGCTGGCGGTCAGCGGTTGCCCCGATTCGCCGATGTCGTTGGCCAGCACGCCTGGCGCGCTGACATTCAGCGGCTCTTCAAGGGCCGCGTGAAAGGTGTCGTTCACTGCCATCGTCGCCAGAGCCAGGCGTGGCTCGAGCGATTCCACCCGGAGAAAATTCCGGCGATTCACATTCTGACCATGCGTGTTCTTCTTCATGCAAACATTCCTTGAAAAGTGGGCGGACGAACCGGGCCCTGCGCTGCAGTCGGGTCGGCAATACCCGCTGGTATTGCTGGCTCGAACACACGGCCTCGAATGAACCGCTGCTGAGCTTGTGGAGTTCTACGAAACCAGTTGGCTGATTTCCTCCATCTCGCACAAAAGTTTTCAAGAATGAATCACTGCTATCGCTCGCTAATGGCAGCCAGCGGAGTAGCGGCCGTCGTGGTTCCCTCTCCTCGGTAGTCCGGGGAGAGGGTTAGGGTGAGGGGTTTTCGGATGGAATGTCGAGCTCGCGTCAGCCCCTCACCCCTGCCCTCTCCCCAGCGTACTGGGGAGAGGGAGGAATGCTATGTTTCATCCGCGGCGGCAGCGCTCGCGCGGATGTAACCGGGCCGCAGCATGCCCAGCAGGGCATCGCGAATCTCGCGAACTTTGAGCGGCATTTGGAGTATCAGGCGATGGGCATTGAGCTGCGCCGCCTTAGCAAGGGCGGCTTGGCGGACATCGACGAACAGGATCGCCGGCAGTTTCTTGGTATGTTCGAAGCTGCCGAATCGATTGAAAGCTTCCAGGGCACTCTCGCCTAGTTCGACCGCGGAGAATAACACGCAATCGGCCGGTGGCGGTTCATATTCATTAAAGCGACTAATGGCCCGCAGCGGGTCGCTGAAGACCAGCACTTTGTAACCGTGCTTCTTCAAGCGTTCTCGGAGCAGGTCCTGCATTTCGATCTTGCTCTCAACCAGCATCACCGTTTTGCCCGAACCTTCGTGGTCGGAAGCAATCGCGACCGGCACGCCATCTTTGGGCACTTCACTTGTCTGCCCTTCCTGATCACCCAAGTCCCCTGATTCGAGTCGGGCCAGCACGCGCTTCGCTTCTTCATACATTTCAGCCGCGCTGCCATACCGCCGGTCGGGGCTCATTTCCAAAGCCCGATTGACGAAGGCGAGCAGCCGCTTGGGAATATCGGGCTTGAGTTGGTGCAGCGGCTTGATGTTCTGATACCGCTGCACACTCAGGCGAACGAGGCGATCCTTCGTATCGGGAAGAGGCGGTTCACCACCGATCATGTTGTACAAAATACAGCCAGCAAAGAAGAGATCGGAGCGTGGATCGTTGTTGCGCACGCCGGAGGCTCGTTCCAGCCCCGCATAATCAATCGTCCGGGGATTGCCCAGATCATCTTCTTTCAGAGCGTTGTCCTTTTGCAGGCCTGCCAGGCCGAAGTCCACGAGCTTCGCCCGCGCCCGACTGGTAATGAGCACATTCGAGGTCTTCAGATCGCGATGCGTCATGCCATTATCGAAGGCATAAGCCAGACCGGCGAGAATATCGACGCCCAGCTTCAGCGATTCGATCGGGGGCAAGAATTTGCGGACCTTCAAAAACTCTCGCAAGTTCCGCCCTTCGACGAACTCCATGATCAGGTATGGCGAGGGTTTATCGTTGACCTCATAGATGGGCACGATATTGGGGTGCCGCAGCTTGGCGCCGATTTGTCCTTCGCGGACGAACTGCTCGGTCATTCCCGGTTCGGCACGAAAACGTTTGCGGAGAGCCTTAAGCGCCACGACCTTGCCCGTCTGCATGTGGACGGAGCGGTACACGCGGGCGAAGGTGCCGGTGCCGACCAGATACAGCACCTTATAGTCGCCGTAAAAGAAGCCGCCTTTTTCGCCCTTCAGCAGCCGCTCGAGCTGATAGTTGGTGAGGAACTCCCGTCGCGTGAGCAGGCTGGTGAATTGCTCCAGGGTCACTTCGCGGGAGCCGAGTTCGCTCCAGACTGATTCGAGCTGATGGGCGTCCATCAGGCCGGAATCGGAGATTCGCTGTCCTAGTTTTTCCGCGGTAACGTCGGACATTCCAAATACTCGTTGGGGGAAGGGCTAGGGATTAGCCTCGGATCCCTCGCACCTCGCCGCTCGCCACTTCGCCCTCTCCTGCCATGCTATTTCAAGGCTCGGAATCCTGCAATGGCTGAGCAATCCGGGGATCAGAACGGTTGAGATCGGCATTCCGTTTGCTATCAAATTTCGGCAACGCAATTCAGCGACTATGATGGTGTTAGTGGTTCGTAACGTCTTGATACGAGAATCAGCCGCTGGGCGCTAGCCCACGGTTCCTCACGAGACCGGACGTAAGCGCGTGCCGGCTGATAGGCCATCCTTCCAATCTCTCTCTCGAAAGCTTGCCCGCATGAATATCCTAGTGGTCGATATCGGCGGCACGAATGTGAAGGTCTGGACGACTGGGGAAGAGGACCGTCAGAAATTCCCGTCAGGCGAATCGCTGACGCCCGCCAAGATGGTCGAGCAAATTCGCGAGGTAACCTCCGACTGGAAATTTGATCGGGTATCGCTCGGCTACCCGGGCGATGTGATTAATGGTCATCCGGCGACCGAGCCTTGGGCGCTGGGCAAGGGATGGGTCGGATTTGATTACGCCAACGCTTTTGCCTGTCCGGTCCGACTGATGAATGACGCCTGCCTGCAGGCGCTCGGCAGCTACGACGGCGGCCGGATGTTGTACCTGGGCTTTGGCACCAACCTCGGCACTGCCTTCGTCATCGATGGCAAAGTTGTTCCCCTGGCGCTCGGCCATTTGAAGTTCACTAGTGGTGAGACCTTCAACGAGATGCTCAGCCGCAAAGGCTTGGAATTGAATGGCGCTAAGCGCTGGCGCCGCGCCGTGACCGAAGCCGCGGCAATTTGGAAGCAGGCCTTTCTGGCTGACTATGTCATACTCGGCGGCGGCAATGCGAAAAAAATCGAAGAGATGCCGGAAGGTTGTCGCCGCGGCGGCAATCACAATGCCTATTTCGGCGGCATTCGCATGTGGGAAGACGCCACGGTCTCGATCGAACGTGGCCTATCGCTTTATCCCGAACGCTTCCGGGTGAGTGGATAGCGCCTTCCTCGAAATCTTGACCTAGAGTTCTGTATCACCGCTGGAAGGTCTCGCGCGAATGTCGCGCGCCTTCCGAGGCAGCCGGTGATGATCGGAACTTGCGGCATGATTGTCATCGTCGGATTTATCGTTGTCATCGGCTGCGTGCTGGGCGGCTTCTCCATGGCCGGTGGGCATGTGGGCGCGCTCTACCATCCGTCCGAAATCGTGACCATCGGTGGCGCTGCACTCGGCGCTCTGATTGTGATGTCACCCAAGAAGGTGCTCATCGATCTGATGAAAGGGTTGATCGCCACGTTGAAAGGTTCTCCTTTCGGCAAGAAGGCCTACGAAGAATTGTTTCAATCCATGTATGAGGTCTTCCGGCTGGTGCGCCGCAACGGCTTGCTCACGCTCGAATCGCACCTGACGAATCTGCACGAGAGCACGATCTTTGGCAAGTATCACACCATCTCGCACAACCATCACGTCAGCGAGTTCATCGTCGGCGCCTTTCAGCCGGTGATGGATGGCAGCGCCACGCCCGAGCGCTTGGGGCAGATGCTCCGCACGCAGCTCGAAACGATGGCGGAAGAGCATCATGCGCCAATCAGCGTGCTGTCGAAGACGGCCGACGGTCTGCCTGGCTTCGGCATCGTCGCGGCGGTGCTCGGCATCGTGATCACGATGGGACACATCAACGGGCCTGTCGAAGAAATCGGTCACAAGGTGGGGGCGGCCCTCGTCGGCACGTTCCTGGGGATTTTGCTGTCGTATGGCTTCTTCGCGCCGCTGGTGACCAAGCTGGAATTCATGGGGCACGAAGAACTGGCCTACTTCAAAACCATCGCCTCGCTGATTCAAGGCTTTGTGAGCGACCTGCCGCCCAAGGTCTGCATCGAGATGGCCCGCCGCGGCCTGGCGACTGACCTGCGGCCCAGCGTGGAACAAATGGAAGCGTTGCTCAAAGCCGTAGAAACCGCATAAATCAAATCGCCGGAGATCAAACAATGGCTGGCAGCGGTGGAGCCTGGAAAGTTGCGTACGCGGACTTCGTCACCGCCATGATGGCCTTCTTCATGGTGATGTGGCTCGTCGGCCAGAAGGAAGACTTGAAAGAAGCCGTCGCGCACCATTTCAATCATCCATTCGAGCCCTTTGCGGAAGAACCGGAAGATCCCGCGACCGGCGCCGGTGGACCGCGCGCTGGCAAACAAGGCAAGAAACAATCCGGTTTTGCCCATCGGCAATCGCTCACGAAAAACCCGACCGATCCCGAGGCCCGCAAGCCGCGGATGCTCACCATTCGCGAAGGACAGCGAACCGGCATTGGCAGCCTGATCTTCTTTGCTCATGGCTCGACCAAGCTGAATGACGAAGCCCAAGAGCGACTCAACCTGCTCTTGCCTCAGATTGCCGGCAAGCCACAAAAGGTGGAAGTCCGCGGCCATGCTTCGCGCAAACCGTTGCCAACCGGGAATGAACACGATGATGCCTGGCAGCTCTCTTACGCGCGAGCCTTGGCCACGCTGAAGTATTTAGAAGAAGGCGGCGTCGCGCCCGATCGCATGCGGCTCAGCCAAGGGGGCGTGTTCGAGCCTTACACCACGACCGTCAAGGAAGAGCAGAAGCATGACCCCAATGACCGAGTGGAAATCCTCATGCTCAGTGAATTCGCGCAGGATCGAATAGGCACCAAGGCGGAACGGGCTGCGGGCGAAGCCGTGGATGAAAAATCGGGGAATCACAAGCATTCAGGGCATTAGCAGTCTTACAATGAATAGCCGCGTGGAGAGACGGGCTTGAACCGACCGGGAACCGTGAAATGGCAATCGAAGCGTATCTAGGCATCGTCGAAAACGGACGAGTTCGCCTCTGTGACGAGGTCGCTTTGAAAGAAAACACTCAGGTTTATGTGGTCGTGCCCGAGACAGTTATTGCCTCGCCGGCGCGGATTCGCAGTCCTCGTTTGGCCGATCCACAGCAAGCGCCACTCTTTGCAAAGCAGGTGGTCGAGGCGCAACCCAATGCCGAGCTATGACTCAACTCAGTACTCGCCGCCTGCGCCAGTGGCGATGGTAACACTGAAGAATCCGCAAGCGGACAACAGTATTTCCGGCGTGATGTTGCTAATCGATTCCGGTGCTGACGTCACTTTGCTCCCCCGTGCAGCGGTCGCACAACTCAGCCTTGCGACGCAACCAACAGAACAAGTAGAACTTGCCGGGTTTGATGGCAGCCGAAGTTTTGCGCAGGTAGTGACGCTCGACTTGCAATTCTTAAACCGCATCTATCGTGGGCGGTACCTACTCTGCGACGACGAGCACGGGATTCTGGGGCGCGACGTCCTCAATCACCTAAAGCTCATTTTGGACGGACCCCGGCATGAATGGTCATAACACTTGCCCTAGGTCGCACTGGCAGCAGTGAACCGCCCGGTTCACGGTTCACCTTCTAAATCGTGACCTATGTTTGAGCAGGCGCCGCGGTGTCGCGCCAGTGCGCCAGCGCTGCGCTCTTTGTTGCACGATGCAGTTTCATCACGCCCCTTCCAGGTCTCGTCTGCCATGACTATTGGGCAACGTATTAGCCGGTTTGTCATTCCTCCGGTGCTGCTGCTGGTGGCGCTTGTCGCCTATCGCGCGGCAATGGTCCGCCCGGTTCCCGATCGCGTTCAGCCCGCGAAGCCTGAGCCGTGGGCGATCGCGCCGCGGTTCACCGAGCCACGGATCGCGACGGATGAACAGCTCACCGCGGTGCTCAACCGCGTGAAGCCGCCCGCGGTCAAGGACCAGATGACCAACAACTTTGTACATGCCCTCCGGCTGTGGGGCCCGACCGCGGACTTTCACGATCCGAAGATTCCCAGCGGCGAGGACCTGCGGCAGTACTTCTTAGACGACAAAGT
>JAYTUF010000273.1:0-8661 GCA_043744755.1 Anatilimnocola sp. | reverse complement strand
ATCTTCGGCGTGCGGCCGAACTCGCTCATCACCACAATCAGCGTGTTTTTCAGCAGACCCCGGTCCGCGAGATCGCCCACGAGCGTGGCGAAGGGCTGATCAAACTCGCCCAGTTGCTCGATGTGAAAATCAAAGTTCTCGAAGTGGGTGTCGTAGTTGGAGTGATTCACTTGCACAAACGGCACCCCCTGTTCCAGCAGTCGCCTCGCGAGGAGCATGTGTTGGCCGAATTCGTGCTTGCCATAACGGGCCTGATCGGCGGGCGATTCTTTGGTCACATCGAACACATCCCGCCGCTGCATCAATTGCCGGGCTTGTTCATACGACGATGTATACGCATCGGTATCGGCCGTCCGCCGCCGCGAAGCAAAGCGGTCGCTGGCAAGTTGCCGAAACTGATTGCGGCGAGCTTCGGCCTCTTCGCTCACGCTCGCGAGCCGTTCAGAATACTGCGGCGCCTTGCCATCCGAGAGCGAGACGCTCGCGAACTTCGGCCCCAGATAAGCGGAAGGGCTGCTCCCATTGCCGCCGCCATGAATCAGCACATGGCCGGGCAGCGGGAACGCTTCGGGAGTGAGTACCTTCGCACTCACCGCGCCCAAATGTGGATATTCCGTGCCCGGGATGCGGTTCCGGCCGGTGGTCATTTCCACCTGTCCCTTGCCGTGATCGCCGTTGCGGGTGTTGATGCCGCGAACAATGGCCAGGTGGTGCATCACTTTCGCCGTGTGCGGCAGCAGTTCGCAGATATGAATGCCGGGAACCGATGTTGCGATGGGCCTGAACGGACCGCCTGTGTCGGTATTGGGCTTGGGGTCCCACGTCTCCAACTGGCTCACGCCCCCGTGCAAAAAGATGTTCAGCACCCGCTTTTGCGAAGTGCCCAATTGCTTAGCAATCGCCGGCTGAATCAGGCCGCCGCCCCAACTGCCCGCTGCCACGCCGCCGATGGCTGCCGTCGCTTGCAGAAAGCCACGCCGGGAAAGGGCATGATCCGCTGTGCCACAGGAATAAGAGCATCGCATGGGAGAGCTCCAGGGGGAAGTTTTGAGTTCTTAAGTTCTGAGTTTTGAGACAAGGTTCTTAGTGATTAAACCGAAACTCACCGCTCGCCAGCAGCGCCCACGTCAGTTCGGCAAGAGCGACAGCGCGGTCCGCGGTGCGGTCTTTCAGGAATTCGCTCACGGCTGTTTGTTCTTCGGTCGTGGCAGGCCGACTCATAATCGCGGAATAGAGTTCATCTGCAACAGCGCTCGGTTCAGTTTTCTCTTGTAACCGAGCAATCAAATTGCCGGGGGCCGCTTTCAGCCAGGTTTCCAGCACGCTGCCATTGCCGAAGAACAAAGCCTGGTTCACCGTCGCTTGATAGTCCTGCCCCGGCAAGCCGCCGTAGAGTCGCACGAATTCCGCCAATTGGCCGCGAACATTCTCAAACACCTTCGGTTCACTCAGCTTCTTCATTACCAGTGGCTTTTCCGCGTCGCTGGCCTTCTTCCAGTCTTCCGGCGCGGCCTTGGCGACTGCTGCTTCCGCCGCCTGCTGCTGCACGGCGATGAATCCCGCCGCTTGCATCGTGCTGAAGGCGAATTGCTCCGCGGTCAACGGCTTCAATAGCGCAACCTGGCCGCGGTTCGATAATTCTTCGAGCAACTGCGTCCAAAACCGCTCCGCGGCAGGTACGTCGGCTTTGAGCAACTCCGCATGTTGCTTCAGCGATTTTGTTAGCGTGACGCGGGCTTCGAGATCAGCCAGTTCGTACAAGGCTTGATTGAACGACCCATTGGCGGTGCGCTCGGCCGTCTCCAACTCCGCGATCTGCGCGGGCGAAGGAAATGCTGCCGCCTCTTTCTCAACAATCGCTTTTGCTTCTAGTTCTTTCTTCTGCAGCGGTGCTAACGCCGCTGTAAGATCAGCGACCGTCTTCACGGCAATCACTTCAGCATCCGCCACGGCTTTCGCGCGCTCGGCCATTTTGCCGGCGAGATCAACGAGAACTTTGTCTTCTTTCAACAAGTCTGCCGCCTCCTTCGCCTTGGTCGCAGCCATCGCAACCGCCGTTGTTTGAGGCTTCTTCTTGTCAACCTCCGCCTGAGCTGCCGTCACCGATGCTTGGGCCTTAGCAACTTCCGTCTCAGCGGCTGTCAGCGTGGCGCGAAACGGCGCCATGATCTTGGTCGACTCCGTCACTTGTTTGCGAGTGTCGTTGAGCTTGGACAACGTCCCATCCCAGGCGACCTTCTGTTGATCGCGGGCGGCCGTCAGGCTGGTGCGCGAAGCATCGAATTGCGCAAGTTGATTGTCGAACACCGCCACATCGGAATTCTCTGGCGCTGCGAGTTCACAACTCCGCTGATAGGTCTTCGTCAGCAGCAGTTCCCGCAGCATCGCCCGCAGGTCATATTTCAGCGCGGGAAGTTCTTCCGCGAGCAACGCCAACACCTGCGGATGCGCCGGGGGATTGGCTGGATGATGGGCATCGACTGGATGCACCAACCCGCGGCCCATTACTTGCGCCCACAACCGGTTCGCCAGATTGCGGCGAAAGACCAGCGTGTTTTCAAACTTCTCCGCCAATTGCTGCCGCCGGCTGTACTTGGGCACCGCCCGCGTATCTTTGCTCGGCTTGGTGACGTATTCCTCACCCTTCTCCACGACCGGCTCTAGCACACCGAGACCCTTCGGAATCCGCGGCTGAACTTTGTCGCCCGTGTTGCCGGTGAAGACCGATTTGAAGCTGGCTTCACCCTCGGCCAATTCCGCGATCTGCCGCGCCTGCTTATTCTTGGGATCGGCGAAGACGGAACTTCGTGAGACGAAGGCATACAGGCCGTAGTAATCGGCCTGCAAATAGTCATCGACGAGCGGATGATCGTGGCACTGGGCACATTGCAGGTCCATGCCGAACACCAGCCGGCCCAGATCACGAGTGACCACATTCGGCTCGCAATCGCGGTCGAGCATGAACTTGGCCGCCGGCCGGAGCGCCGGATCGACGCCATCGGAGAGAATCACTTCGCGAAACAGTTGATCCAGAGGCTTGTGCGCTGACAAAGCTTGATAGAGATAGGCTTGCCACTCAACGGTTGTTATCCCCTTATCCGCGTGTCGTTCGTTGATCGTCGCATCGAGCTGCAGCGTCATGTGCCGGCTGAACTGCGGGCTGGCGAGCAACGCGTCGATCAACTTCGCCCGCTTGTCCGGCGCGGCATCGCCAAGGAACGACCGCACCTCGTCTGCCGGCGGAATCATCCCGGCCAGATCCAACCAAATCCGGCGGACAAAATCGGCATCGCTGCAAAGCGCCGCGGTGGGACCGACGGAACCTTGTTCGATTAACTCATCAATCCGCTCGTGCAGACTCTGCTTCGCGGGTGTCGGTGTTGGCTCTTGAGCCTGAGCGACCGAAACGAACGAAAGTCCGCTCGCCACAAACAGCATCCATGAGCCAAGCAGAGCAAGGCGAGGCATCGGGAGCCTCCTGACGGCGGGAAAGGAACAGGTGGGAATGCGTCCGCTGCACTACAGCAACGCATCATTAACAGGCTATTCGTTGGTGGAACCCAAGTCAAGGTTCGCATTCAAAGAGCCGCGCACGAAGTCAGCGGAATGGTCTCATTCCAACTGGCAGCAAGCCTTCGTCGCCTGTTTCTTCGGCGACGGCGGCAAATCGTTCGCCGAGTTGCACGAAAAGAAGCCGCTGGGCTTGAGCAGAAAACCAATATAGGCAGCGGGCATCACGGGATAGTCTTCGGGCCGGGGAATGTGCGTGTGGCCCATCGTGTACCAAAAGACCACGTCCGCATTCGCCACGGGTCGATCGGCCGCCGTCCAGCGAATCAAGCCATCGCCCCCTTGGCTTTGATTGGGAAAGTCCCCTGCACCATATTTCTCATCGTCTGAATAAGGTGTCACCCAAACATGGCTCTCGACAAAGCCGGCTCGCTTCCGCCACCAGGCATTTTTCGAGGCCAGCGGAAACGCGTTGTCGCCGGGGAAGAACTTGTAACCAACTGGCTCGCCGACGGAGTTCAGCGATTGCTCGTTCACAATCCGCCAGGTGCGGCCTGTTTCTAAATTGAGATGCGCTCGGGCTTCCTGCTCCGTCTTGAGCTTCGTCGCCCGCGCGTAGAACGCATTTTCAAATGGATTGTCGTCCCCCATTTCATCCGCGATTGCATCGATCTGATAGACCGTGTTCGGCATCCCATCCAGATCGAAATCAAGCCGCACATTGAAGAAGTGTTGATGGTTCGGCGCATACAATTGCGGCGCCACTAGGTTTCCATACTTGGGTTTCTCGTCGGGCTGCAAAGCGCCGAGCGAAAGCACGCCGGTGAGCTTCACTTCGAGTTGAATGTTCCCGTCCTGATAGAGATACCAGAAGAAGCCGTATTCGTAATTCTCGACGGTCGAGAACGAAGAAATCACCAGCCGGCGGGAGCGGCGGACTTCCGGTGCGTCGGGCAGCCGGCGGTCGGTGTGTTTCCAGGCGATGCCGAAATCTTCCTCGTGCATGCAGATCGCGTTCTTGATCGTCAGCGGTTCGCCCCGGCTGGTGCAGAGGTGCGCATCGAAATACTTGATCACGCCCAGGCAATCGCAGCCCAGCTCCAAACTGTTGGCGCACATCCCCATGCCATACTCGCCCACGTCAAACGCATTCTTCCGCCGCTGCGTCGGCCCCGGGTCGCCATAGGGCACCACCATCTCGGTCAGCGATGCGCGGTAGAGAATGGAACGCTCCTCGCCCTGATCGTCGTACCGCACGTGATGCAGCGTCAGCCCTTCGCGGGCATTGAAGCCGACGACAAAATTCCACTTCTGCCAGCGGACCTGGTTCCCCTGCACTTCAAAACTCACCCCCTCCGGCTGCGTGATCTCAATTGGCTTCACGTCTCGCCGCTGATTCGGCACCCGCGAGGCGGCATAGTTACACTCGCCCGGCGGCAACGGCCAATGGCCATATTCCTCGACGCGGAGGACTTGCATTGTGTTCAGATCGACCACGGGCCGCAGACCTTCGATCGGCCGGACATAGCCGTTCTCGCTCGGATCGCTCCGCACGAAGCAGAGCGGCCGCGCCAGTCGCTTCGTCCGATCTTCTTCAGAACCATAATTCCCCGCGCTCCAGATATCGACCATCACCAGGCTGGTATCCTGCAGCCCATAGTGCTTCTTAATCGCGGCGCGAAATTCTTCACACTGCAGCACCGCCTGCTCGCATTCGACTTGCTCGTCAATGGTCATCGTCGGCTGCACGCCAGGGACGTGGCGATAGGCAAGCAGTTCCCCCGCCGTCAACGACAGTGCCGCTTCGTAACACGAATTGGTCGCGTTATCGAACAGCACGACAAACGCCTCGCGGGGCGGCGATTGGCCATTGCCCTGATGAACCGCCTCTTTCGCGGGCTCCTTGAGGCTCACCGAAATGAACCGCGTCGTCGGCGTGACTTTGCCCTGCTGCTTGAGCAGTTGCACCGCGCGGGCAATTTCCTGCTCGCTGAGCGGCTCCAGTGGATGAACGGAATCGGCATGGCCATTGGAAGAAGTCTTGGCGGACGAAAGTTGTACGAGCATGGACATTTTGAGAATCCTCTGCGAAAGAAATCTGCTCGAAGCAGCTTGCAAGCAATATATCCGCCTTCATGTAGCGCCACAAACGGCGGGCGGTGCTCAACACCACGACCGCGGTTCGCGTATACAATACTCGGGCGGCTTGTTATCTCCTGCTGGCTTGACTTTGATTGAAAGTCGGCCTTCGCGATCTGCGGAACTGTCCCGCCCCTCTCTCTGGCAAGTATGCGCACGTCTCTGTTCGACGAACTTCGACCGGCAGCAGTACCGGTCCCAGGCCTGCGGTCTACTCATGATGCTGATTAAAGTCGGTTACGAGATTGCCTTTGCTTCACCCCAGCCCGCGCCGATGGTGCTGATGCTCTATTTGCATCCGTCGCGAGTGGCAACCACCCGCCAGCCGGATCGGCTGGAAACGACGCCGCCGTTGGCTGTGTCTGAATACTACGATCTGTATGGCAATCGCTGCGGGCGAATCGTGGCGCCGGCCGGGCGCGTGCTATTTCGCAACGAAGCCCTGGTCGAAGATTGCGGCCTGCCCGATTTGCAAGTGCCACAAGCGCCGCAAGCCGCTGTGCAGGATTTGCCCTCGGATGTGCTGCTGTATTTGCTCGCGAGCCGATACTGCGAAGTCGATAGCGAACTGAAGGACCTGGCCTGGAATCTCTTTGGCCGCACGCCGCCTGGTTGGGCACGGGTGCAAGCGATCACCGATTTTGTGCATCGGCACATTCGCTTTGATTATCAGAAGGCCCGCGCCAACCGCACCGCGCTCGAAGTCTACCGCGAGCGAGTCGGCGTGTGTCGCGATTTCATGCACCTGGCGATCACGTTCTGCCGGAACTGCAACATTCCTGCCCGCTATTGCACGGGGTACCTGGGAGACATCGGCGTCCCCGCGGTCCCTGCGCCGATGGATTTCAGCGCTTGGTTTGAAGCCTATCTGGGCGGACAATGGTATGCCTTCGATGCCCGCAACAACACGCCCCGCATTGGCCGGGTGCTGATGGCCCGCGGTCGTGACGCAGCCGATGTGGCCCTGACGACAACTTTCGGCGTGAACACACTGCAGTCGTTCAAAGTTTGGACTGATGAAGTTCGCGCGAGTTGATTGGGAGCGAAAGCGTGGACCCCTGGTATTTCGCCTACGGCAGCAACTTGCACCGCGCTCAACTGATCGCGCGCTGCGGGCTCCTCAGCACCAGCGACGAGCCGCCGCGAATGGTTCGTTTGCCCGGCTACCAGCTTGCCTTTAACATGGCGGGCGGCGATAGGCAAGTGTACGCCAACGTCGTCACGCCTGGCACGGGCGTCATCGGCATAATCTATCGCTGCGGACCGGCTGCACTGGCAAAACTGGATGTGTATGAAGCCGGCTACGACAGGCGCGACGTGACAGTGATCGATGATCAAAAGACTGAGCACCAGGCGATTGCCTACGTCGCCCGACCAGACCGCGTAACCACACCCGGCAGACCCCACCCCGATTATCTGCACACGATCCTAACCGGCGCTCGCGAGCACGGTCTGCCGGAAGAATATTTCCGTAGCGTGGAGCAGCTAGCCTGCCAAACTTTCACCGATTTGGGAAAATCGTTGTAAAAACGACAAGCTAGCACGCTCATAGCCATGCGAATGAGAGGATCGCTAGCGGCCGTAATTCGCGTGAATACTATGAAAACGGCGAATTCCAACCGTCCATTGAATTTTGGCCCACGGCTTGCTTACGCATTCATTTTACGAACTGGAAGGTGGAACCATCCGTAGAGCAGGCAGGGAGGTGGGCAATGTCGGCGATGAATCCTTTCAAATTCCTAGGTGGGTTGGTTCTGGAAATTGGAGCAGTCATCGGCGTATTGGCTGTGCTGCCGGCGATGGGGCCGCAAGATAGCACTGCCAACACTTCGCTAACATCCGAGCCCAACCAAGTCTTCTTCAACGCTCAATCGTCACGCGTCTATGGTGAGCCCGCACTTCCCCGGCCTGCGCCCCCAGCCGTGTGGCAGAACGACTTCGCCGCAACACCGCCACCCGCTCAGCAGCGGTTTGTGGAAGACACGCTTGATTTCAATAGTCAACGCGTGCTAGACGCCGCCACGCGCCTTACCAATCGCGGCGATCAACTGCTGCCGCCAGAACTCCGCGTCCCGAGAGAACGCATTCGTGACGAATCGCCGCCGATCGTTCGCGAATTTGCACCCGCAACCCCAGCCACGCAACCTTTCAACTCGACCCAAAACAGTTATCCCGCGCAGCGAAATCTCAGGGCGCAATCAGAACCAGATCGGCCGTCGTATTACAATCCGGCGCGAAACAATCCACAACCCGATGCACGCTCGCACCACTACAACGACCGCTACTAAAAACTAGTTCCTAGCCCCTTCCAGAGCCAGCAACTTCCTTTTCATCTCGATTCCCGCGGGGCACGAGAAGCCCCCGAGCTTGCCGCCCGCCGCCACCACGCGATGGCAGGGGATCACCAGCGGAAAGCGGTTCATCCGCATCACGCTCCCCACCGCCCGCGCCGCGCCCGGCGAGCCAGCCGCCGCGGCCAACTCAGCGTAGCTGCGCACCTCGCCGCGGGGAATCTTTCGGCAGGCTTCCTGCACCCGCGCTTGAAACTCCGAGCGCCGCTCCCAAGCCAGCCGCAGGTCTCCCCACACAACTTCGTTTCCCGCCGCAAATTTCTTCAAGTTCTGCATCAGCCGCGCAATCCACCGCGGCGCGTCACCGGGCGGGATGGGTTCCGCCGTTGCTCGTTTGGCGGCCTCCGCGGGCGATGCATGACCAAATGAAATCAATGTCAAATTGCTGTCCTGCCATGCCAGCAGGATCCAGCCGAGGTCGGTGAGGAAGACGGTGCAACGTAGTAGGCCGGAACCGGCGTTCTCGCGCAGTTCCGGCAGGGACTTGCGAACCACGCCGGAACTGCGGAGAACCTTGATCCGACCTACTGATCTTTGGTGCGACATGCTACGACTTCCCGCGCGGGATCACGGCGCGAATCTGATCCACGAGGTTCTGGAATACGTTGGGAACGGGTGCGATCAGGACGATGCCGGTCCCTTCGAAGGTGCTGAGCAGACC